>JADHWH010000024.1 GCA_016783555.1 Candidatus Omnitrophota bacterium
ACAGGCGCAGTGAGCGACAATTTGACTATAGAGTATTCTACAGATAGCGGTTCTACCTGGGCTAGTGTTGCCGGGCAGAGGCCGAATAGCGGCAGCTACTACTGGACCGTGCCTGCGGCTCCGTCTGATACGGCCAGGGTAAAGATATTTGACGGTGATAATGCAAATATCATAGACGAATCTGATGCCGACTTCTCTATCGTGCCCATCCCGCAGATTACTATAATAGTGCCTGCCGGCCTCGAGCAGTGGAAATACGGAACGAGCCAGGCTGTAGACTGGCAGGCGAACCAGCTCCAGTTTTCAGATGAGGTCAAGTTGGAATATTCTACGGATAATTTCATGGGCGATATAAATCTGATAGACCAGGTTAGCATAGGGACGCCTGAAGGAGAGATTCCCAATGATAATATAGTCGGCACTTATGACTGGACCCTGCCCGATGTAATATCCGACACCATGAGGGTGAGGGTAAAGGAGGTAAGCGTTCCTGCCGGCAGGGATACCCAGTCGTTGGTATCCGGAGTATCCAATGAATTCTCTATAACCGAGCCGACGATAACTATTACCTCTCCTGTCACTGATGATATCTGGGTTATGGGAGATACCCACGCGGTTACATGGGAGACTGAAGGGGCTGTCAGCGATGACTTGCTTTTGCAGTATAGTATTGATGAGGGTTCAACCTGGGTAGATATTAATCCCGGAGCAGGTGAGGCAGACGACGGGACATATGATTGGACTATACCGGAAGGCGCCATAGGCGATATTGTACTGGTAAAGATTACGGATAATACAAGAACCCAGGTTAGCGGCACATCCGGTCAATTTAAGGTCTTGGCCTATTCTGCATTTGTGGTGGTCCAACCCAACGGCGGAGAAGAGCTGACCATTGGGACCAGCTACGAGGTACAATGGTCGAGTTATGGACAGAAGTTAGAGAGTGGAGGGGCAGACTATCTGGCCCTCTCTTTATACTATTCAGTAGATAATGGCTCGAATTGGACATTGATAGCAGACCAACAGGCCAATGACGGAAGCTATGACTGGATGGTGCCTGACGCTGAGACTCAGGAGGCCTTGTTTAAAATAATAGATGCGAATGATGAGTTGGTTGTGGATACCTCTGACGACGTCTTCTATATAACCCTGCCGGTAATTACGGTGACATCTCCAAATGGAGCAGAAATTTGGTTTGCTACGGGATTATATGATATAACCTGGAGCTCTGTCGGCGCTATAGGCGGCAATATAACCCTTGAATATTCTGCGGATGGAGGGAGCACCTGGAATACCATCGATACCGGTCAGCCGAACTTAGGAACCTATACCTGGACCGTAGCCGATGTGGATACTCAGAATGCCTTAGTTAAGGTTACGGACGGAAATAGGCCGGCAGTAACGGATACGTCTAATGCGATCTTCTATATTCAACCGCCGGAGATTACGGTTAATGCGCCGAATGGCGGCGAGGAATGGGCGGTTGGGACGACACAAGAGATTAACTGGTCTTCAGCCGGCTATGATTACGGCGCAGTGAGAGATAATATAACCATCCAGTATTCGGCGGACGGCGGTTCGAACTGGGGAAATATTACTACAGCCGAAGCGTGCGACGGAAGCTATGACTGGGTTGTCCCGGATAACGTATCTGCCGACTGCCTGGTGAAGGTATTTGACGCTACAAGACCGGCTACTACTGATACATCGGATACCGCATTTTCTATTGTCTTGCCTTATATCGAGATAACCACTCCCAACGGCGGCGAACAGTGGCCGATAGGAACCGAAAAGGAGATTACCTGGACCTTTGTAGGGACCATATCCGATAGTTTAACCATAGTCTATTCAACCGATAATTTCGCAACCTCGAATCCGGTTTCCACCCTTGAGGCCAACGATGGTACCTATACCTGGACCGTCCCCGATGATTATTCAACCGCGGCCAAGGTAAAGATTACCGATGCCAGCCGTCCGGAGATTGAGGATGAGTCTGATGCGGCCTTCGCCATAGTCTATCCTATTATACGCATTACCCGGCCTAATGGCGGCGAACTATTTACGGTGGCCGATGTGGAACCGATTACCTGGGAAAATACAGGGTCCGTGGGAAATAGCCTGAAGATTGAGTACTCCAAGGATAATTTTGCTACAGCAGGGATTTTAATCGCCGCCGATGCCGCTAATACCGGCACCGCTAACTGGTCCGTGCCCGACGATACCTCTACTTCGGTAAGGATGCGCATTACCGATAATACCCGGCCGGTAGTCTGGGATAAATCCGACGCCAATTTTACCATCTTGCCTATACCGGTGATTACCATAACCTCTCCAGAGCTAAACGACATATGGCGGGTAGGCGTGGAGAAGGATATTACCTGGACCGATAACGGCGGGTTAATCTCTAACAACTTAACCATAAAATACTCTACAAATGCGGGTTCGAGCTGGACAGATATAGCCACAGGACAGGCCAATGATGGAGCATATACATGGACCGTCCCCGACAACGTTAGCGAGACATCTCTTATTAAGATAATCGATGCCTCAAGGCCTACTACTACGGCTACCTCTCCTAACTTTAAGATATTAGACCCGTTGGTAGCTATCACCTCGCCTAACGGCGGAGAGGTCTGGGCTATAAGCGATAGGGCGCCGGTTACCTGGACCACAGAAGGGGCCGTATCTGATAATTTGATATTAGAGTATTCTATCGACGGAGAAACCGGTACATATTATCTTGTAGAGGCAGGCGTAGAAAATACCGGAAGCTATACCTGGGTTGTGCCGGATACATTAAGCTCCAATGCCTTCTTCAAGATAAAGGACGGAAACAGGCCGGCCACAAATGATATATCTGATCTACCATTTATAATAAACCCGAGCCCCACAATTACTATTGTTTCACCTAACGGCGGCGAAGAATGGGTCTTAGGCGAGACAAATGATATCACCTGGACATGGACGGGTCTTTCTATCTCCGACAACCTCCTAGTAGAGTCCTCTGTCGATAACTTCGTCAGTTCAAGGCAAATTATAGCCACAGGCGTAGCCAATACTGGTACGTATAGTTGGACTATAACAGACGACTCCCTAACAGGCGCAACCCTTAAGACACGTATCACAGACGGTGACCGCACCGATATTACGGATAAGACCGACGGATATTACAGGATACGAGGCGGATTTACGATAGTCATTCCTAACGGAGGCGAGAATTGGACCGCGAAGTCATCTCAGACGGTTAGCTGGGAGACAAGAGGCAATATCCCCAAAGTCAAACTGGATTATAGCATAGACGACGGTTTAAACTGGATTACCGTCGCCGCCTCTATAGATAATATAGGTTCATATCCTTGGACCCTCCCTGATGCACAACAGGCGTCGGTCTTGGTGCGTATATCTGACCCGACCGACCCTACAGTAAAGGATGAGAGCGATGAACCCTTCAGAATGCTATACCAGACTGTTAAGTTTAAGGTATTGGATTACGACACGTTGCAGCATCTGGCCGATTTTACAGTATTAGAACCAGTCACGGGATGGACGGATACAGGGCTCAATTCACCTATAGAAAGGACAAACGCTTATCCTTATGGATCGTATAACACGTACTTCACCAAGGTAAATTATATAGATAATAGCGTTACGTGGAGTCCGCCTAAGCAGGGAACGGATCCTTATATAATAACCGTCTACCTTGAGAGCACAGCCTCTGCGCAGGTTACATGGGAGGCTATATTGACATATAGCTTTAGCCCGGCCAATGATAGTTTGACCGCTGTTGGTTCTCTGCAGAGAAAAGGTAAGTTGGTAGGCACCAGAGAGGTAGAAAGGATGGATATGGGTCCGGCTACTTTGGTAATATATGAGCCTGACGGCGAGACCCCTAAACATACCCTTGTCGCAGCAGCGCCTTCTAATACAGGTATGTATAATTTTACTCTGACACCTACTGCCTTTGAGTCAGGTTATGTCTATCCGGCGACATTGACTATTATGTATAGGGATCGTGACTATACTTCAGCCGCCAGCATAGATGTCGGCTCCGAGATACTGCAATACGAATTCTTTACGCAGACGGCCGCAAATCTTGCTGCGTCGGTCGTGGCGATAGAGCTCGCGGTTGCCGGAGGGACACAGGAGATTAAGCAGCATATGCAGGAGAAGACGAGCGAGATAAAAGCCGAGACCGCAGAGATTCTGACCGCAACGGAAGTGACTATACCTCAAAGAATAGCCGTGGCGGAAGAACGCATAGCCGAGGTGAAACAACAGGCGGAACACCTGATGAATGCAAGGATAATGAACCGCGAAAATATAGCCCGCTCCGGCCAGGAGCTGCCGATACGCTACAGATGCTATCCGGGGTTAACCACGGTTACTATGGATGTGTATGATTATAAGGGCAAGCAGAGGGTGGACGGAGTTGTGATGGAGGAGATAGACACCGACATGGGCATATACGAATACGAGCTCACGTTCAAGAGCAGCTGGGGCAAGGGCGATTTCAGCATTGTCTGTTCCGAGTCGACCTACGGTACCCTGGACGGCATGATTATAACCGTTCTTGACACCGACCTTGAGCAGATAGCGGGCAACATAGCCGCGGTTATGGGAACGACATCGGGCATAAGCGACCTGGATGATATGGTTGAGGATCTCGACTCGCAATTCGGCGTTATCGAAGGGGCATTGAAGAACTTAAGCAAGGACATAGTAAGTGACGTGGAAGGTGCTGTTGCAAGCTCAGACAGGATGGAAGGGCTCTTTGAACACCTTCGGAAGATGAGCAGCACAATAAAAAATATGGAGACGAGCACCTCAAACATAGACTTCGATAAGTTCTATAAGATCGCCGAAGAGAAGAAGGGCGACATGAAGTACATTAAGAATAAGACACAAGAACTCAAGGCGATGATGCAGTTGAACCAGAAGATGATAGACAATGTCGCCAACGAGCCTGTGGTCCAGATGTGGTATGAATACCGGAGTGTTGTGCTGAAGGCCATAGTCATAAACCCGTCTGAGACGCAGCAGAGAGAGGTGCCCTTCAAGGCATACCTGCCTAGAGAGGCGAAGCCGGAGCATGTCCTAAGCAGAGGAGAGCTGGAAATAGCGTATGACACACAGCAGGGCAGTTATTATGTGTACGCTAAGCTTGTCTTGAAACCCAAGGAATATAGGGAAGTGGAGATAGAGATGAAGGATATCTGGCAGGTCAAGAATACCGAATTGGAATCCCTTAGGTTTGAGGCCAGAAAGGTATGCAGCATGCTTGAAGACACTGAGTTCAGCGAGAGGGCAAAATATCTACAAATGAGCATAGAAGATGGGTTGAACGAGATCGATGAAAAACAGACAACCAAACCTACCAATCCCGAAGTCCACATCTCTAATTACAGAGAGAATATAAGCCTGCTGCAGGATGTGAAGAAGGATCTCGCTACCGCGAGGACGCTCTTAAGCCAGGTAAGACCTATAGGTCTTAAGATGACCTGGAAGCTTATAACGGCTATAGTCACGTTCCTGGGAATCTTAAGCTTTGGCTTCTATGTGATCTGGCAGAAACAGGTGAACCTTGCCGAGACACCCACTATCGAGGAGGAGAAGAAGAAGAAGTAACAGAGGACAGAGGACAGAAGACAGAGGACAGAAAACAGAAGACAGAGGACAGAAGACAGAGGACAGAAAACAGAAGACAGATGACAGAGGACAGAGAAAAATGGGGACAGGTTCCAGCATGAGATTACACAAGAGGGACCTGTCCCTATTTTTTGCGGTTCTAATACTACTTACCACAGCAGCGAGCCCCGCCTTATCTGCCATCGGCGAAAAACTGCCTGAAGGGGAATGGAATAAACACAAGGACACCCACTTCATAGTCTATTACCATCCCAGCTTACCCGGGAGATACATAAAAGATTTTACAAAAAAATGCGAGCGGTATTACGACGTCTTAACCGACCGCCTCGGATTTAACAGATTCGATTTCTGGCTGTGGGAGGACAGGGCCGAGATATTTATCTATAAGACGAGAGAAGAATATATCGAAGGGACAGGGAGACCTCAATGGTCGGGCGCGTCAGTCAACGTAAAGCTCAAGCGTATAACCACGTTTTATTTTGACGAGGACTTCTTTGACGTCCTTCTGCCGCACGAGCTTGGCCATATAGTATTGAGAGAGTTTATAGGCATGAAGACGGATGCCCCATTGTGGTTCGACGAGGGCGTGGCCTGTATGAACGAGAAAGATAGCTACATAAAGTATCTCCTGGTCGCTAAGGGGTTCGCAGAAAAAGAGTTATGCATCCACGTGTCGGAGATGGAACGCCTGACCAGCGAGAAAGATGTGATATTCGCGTCTGCGTTTTACTCAACCGCCGCGTCTCTGTTGATATTCCTTATAGAGGAATACAAAAAGGACAATTTTGTGAAGTTCTTAAAGGAGCTCAGGGACGAGGAGCCTTTCTACAAGGCGATGGAGCATGTCTACGGGATAAGAGACTCAGCGGAACTCGATAAAAAATTCCTGATATTCCTGCGGAATAAAAGTTACAGGAATATTGTTGAAAATAAGGATTTTGTGATAGAATAATATAGAGGTATGAGAGCGCTTATATTAGACGGAAGAGAAACAGCCTATGAAGGCGAGATCTATATGGCGGTCCTCCCGGGACTCGATGGGGAGTTCTCTCTTTTAGACTTTCACCAGCCTTTTTTATACAGGTTAAGGCGGGGTATAATAAAGATAAAAGAGAAGGAGAGCGCGGAGGGCGAAGGGAGGCTTTTCCCCATAAAAGACGGCCTCGCAAAATTCAGCGGCAATAGCCTTGTAATCTTGTGCGAAATAGTGTAATATAGTATATAATTATAATATATTTAATACTATTTTAATATATGAGAAATCTCGTCTTAATCGCTATTATGCTTATAAGCACCCTCGGGCCGTCGATAGTGATAGCCCTTGTCGGTTATGCGTCCGTGAAGGGGCTCTCCAGGAACCCTTCTGCGTCTGCCAAGATCCTCATTACGATGATCTTGGCTTTTGTATTTGCGGAGGCGATCGCGATTATATCGTTGCTGACGGTATTTAACTTGATGAAATAGGGAGACTGGTGCTAAGGAGGTCCCAATGTCCGCTAGGCTGATAGTGCCTTTTATAATACTGCAGGTGGCGTCTGTCGTTGCCATAGTCTTTTTCTTAAGGATGATCCTTAATAAGCAGCTCGAAATAGGCATAAATAGGATAAAGAAGCTCGACCAGGAGAACCAGAAGAAGGAGGCGCATCTTAATGAGAAACTGCAGCAGCTTGACAAGGAATACAACATAAAGATAAAAGAGGCGAAGAGAGAAGCGGAAACGATGCTCGATTCGGCAAAGGAAGACCTAAAGAAGATGCGCGAGGAAGAGAGGCTGAAGGCGAAGGAGGAAGCGAAGAAGATCATCACGGGCGCCCTCTATGAGAAGGAAAAGGTAATGAAGGAGCAGAAACACCTGGTATTCGACAAGGCTATAGACTTTTCCCAGCAGATTTTGAGGCTCATATTTCAGGAAAAGGATTTCACTGACTTAAAGCTTAAGGTCTCAAAAGAGGTCATGGATTTTCTTGCGGACTCAAAGCAGGTCGAGGAGATGCTGAAGGCGGATAGGAATGTCGAGATAGTCACAACGGATCCCATGGGAGAAGACGATAAGAAAAGGATAATTAAGATTATGAAAGATAAGTCAGATGGGAAAGTAAACGCGACATTTAAGGTGAATAAAGACGCGGTCGGCGGCCTTATTTTGAGAGCGGGCAAGCAGATAGTTGACGGCAGTATCGCCTACAGGATACATGAGGCAGCCACAAAGATAAAGGAAGATATTAAATAGATGGAGAGCGTAGATAGAAATACACAGAAGAGAAGCGCTGTGCCGGTTGAGATAAAGGAAGAGGGCGTGATAGTTGACATAAAGAGGGATATCATAACCATAGAAGGTATTCCCAATTGCGTCTTCGGGGAGCTTCTTGAGTTCGAATCCGGCGATAAAGGGATAGTGATAGAATTCGACCAGGAGAAGGTCATCGCGCTTTTAGTAGGAAGCGGCATAAATACAAAGACAGGCGACAAGGCTTTTTCTAAAGGCGGCATGCTTAAAGTGCCCGTAGGCGATGAGCTGCTTGGCAGGGTGGTAACGAGCCTTGTCCAGCCCGTGGACGGGAAAGACCCTATAGAGACAGCGGCATTAGCGCCTGTATTCAGGGACGCCCCGCCTATCATGTCCAGGGTTCCGGTTAACGAGCCTTTGAAGACGGGTTTGAAGATTTTGGATACCATGATTCCCATAGGCAAGGGCCAGAGAGAGCTTATCATAGGCGACAGGCAGACAGGCAAGACCACCATCGCATTTGACACTATCCTTAATCAGAAAGGTAAAGACGTTATATGCATTTATTGCTGGGTAGGCGGAAGCTTTACAACTATGGTTAAGCTTATCGAGACGCTCGCCGCAAAAGACGCTATGGGCTATACCATAGTCGTGGCGGCGCCCGCTTCGGCCTCATCCACCGAACAGTATCTGGCTCCCTATACAGCCTCGGCAATCGGCGAATACTTTATGGATAGACACAAGGATGTCCTTGTTGTCTTCGATAATCTTACCAAGCACGCCTGGATATACAGGCAGATATCCCTTCTCTTAAACCGCTCGCCGGGAAGAGAGGCGTACCCGGGAGATATATTCTACATACACTCACAACTTATGGAGAGGGCGGGCAGGCTCGATCCCAAGATAGGCGGGAGCATGACATTCCTGCCGATAATAGACACGCTCCAGGGTGACGTTACCGGATATATACAGACAAATTTAATATCGATGACCGACGGCCAGATATACACAAGCGCGTCGCTCTTTAACGAAGGCTTTAAGCCGGCGGTCGATGTCGGCTTATCCGTCTCGCGTATAGGAAGTAAAGTTCAGACACCAGTGCTTAAAGAGATGAGCGCAAAGCTGAGGCTTGAATACGCGCAGTATAAAAATTTAGAAAAGCTTACCAAGCTCAGGGCGAAGATATCCGACGAGATAGTCGCGAAGATAAACAGGGGCAAGACCCTGACGCAGCTTCTTATACAGCGCGCGAACTCTCCTATATCCGAACGTGAGGAGATTCTCATATTCTATGCCTTTGACAGAGGGGTCCTTGAGAAACTCGATGAGCAGAGCATAGATATTTACCAGACTAAAATATTGAGTTATGTAGAGGAGCATAATCCGGGACTTTTGAAGACGCTCGAGTCAGGGGACAAGCTGACCGATGAGATAAAGAATGCCCTGGATAACGAGATTATGGAATTCCTGAAGGCAAACAACATGGTTACAACGGAGAAAATGTAATGATACCTGTCGCGCAGATAAAGAAGGACCTCTCATACAGCCGGGATCTGACGGACACAATAGATGTTTTGAAGCTGATGGCCACTTCCGAATTCGGCAACCTCTCGTCAAGGAAGCCCAAGAGGGATATGTTGAAGGAGAGGATAATAGAATGTTTCGGCCTCCTAAGAGCGATCTCCGAGACCAATCCGTTCTTTATTGAGCAAAAAGGCATCCCCAAGGGATATTTGATGATATGTTCCGATGAGGGTTTCCTCGGGGAGGTAAACGCGCTTGTCGTCGGCGCCGCCATGAAACGCGGATTGGAGGAGAAGGCCAAGTTCGCGGTATTGGGCGAAAAAGGCAAGAAGATACTCAGTGAGACAGGCGTTGAGTTTGATTCATTCCCGGGCATAGAAAACGACATCGATATGAAAGAGATTATAAAGATATCGGATTACATAATGGACCTGTATAAGAAAAAAAAGATAAGCGCGATGTATGTATCATATATGAAATTCGGTTCGTTTACGAGCCACCATCTTGACGTGGCGAAATTGTTGCCGTGCGGCGAGCTCATCGATTATATCAAGGAGACAGGAAAGAAGGATTCGGAGACACTCATAGAGCCGAATCCTTACTATGTCCTGGAGTATCTTGTTAAGCTCTGGATCGAGTGCAATATGCACGATATATTCTGGTCGAGCAAGCTCTCCGAATGGTCCGTGAGGGCGATGCATCTTGAACAGAGCTCCGACGAGCTGAAGAAGGTGAATAGAGACCTTAGATTTAAATATTTCAAGTCAGTCCACGCGCTGAATGATAAGGTAATAAGAGAGATATTCGCGGCCCGCGCAAGCGGATAATTAAATATGAGAGAAGAGAGCAAGAGATACCTTAAAGGTAAGATTGCGGCGGTTAGAGGCCCTATCGTGGATATCTCTTTTCAGGGCTGTGATGAGATACCCGCCATTTACGAGATCATAAGGTCTAAGAATGTCGACGGCCAAGAAGTCATTATGGAGGTAGTCGAACAGCTCGCCAACAAAATATCCAGATGCGTATGCCTTACGCTTAATTTCGGTCTGCGCCGTAATGCGGAGGCAATCGCGACTGGGGCCGCTATCACTATGCCTGATTCACAGAACTGTTACGGCAGGCTGATGAACACGTTCGGGGCGCCGCTTGATAACGCAGGACCGATAAATAGCGCTAAGGGGAAACCGATAAGGAGCCTGGGCCATAGAAGATCAAGCGAAATTGTCCTTGAGAAGAAGCGTGAGTACAGGATGATGCAGACAGGCATTAAGATGTTTGACTTTTTGTTTCCTCTGGTGGTTGGTTCAAAAACAGGGATTCTGGGCGGCGCGGCGCTGGGAAAAAGCATATTGACGCTCGAGATTATACATAACGTCGTAAGGAAGGCGGGAGGCTCGTGCGTATTCACGGGCGCCGGCGAGCGAATAAGGGAAGGAAACGAGCTCTTTCTCGAGATGAAGGAGAAGAACATATTAGACAAGGTCGCGCTTATATTCGGCCAGATGAACGAATCCCCGGGCGTCAGGTACGAAGTCGTATTCAGCGGGATAACCGTGGCGGAATCCATGCAGGAGAAGGGAGAGGATGTCATATTCTTTGTCGATAATGTATACAGGTTTACGCAGGCGGGCGCGGAGCTCTCGGCGCTTATGGGCAGGATACCTTCGGAGACCGGCTACCAGCCGACTCTTGTCACAGAAGTAAGCGAATTTCACGAGAGGATACGTTCAACCGCCGCCACATCCATAACCGCGGTAGAGGCGGTCTATGTGCCGGCGGATGACCTGACAGACCCTGCCGTGGTAACTATATTTTCACACCTCGACTCCATCATAGTCTTATCGAGGTCGCATGTCCAGAGGGGCCTCTATCCGGCCGTCAATCCGATACTCTCATCATCGGCCTTCCTTGACCCGACGGTAATAGGTGATAGGCACTTTAAGACCGCGAACGAGGCCAAGAAATTATTCCAGAAGTATGAAGAGCTGCAGAAACTGGTATCGGTCATAGGTATTGATGAGTTATCTAAACAGGAGAGGATTCTTTATGAAAGGGCGCAGAAGCTGGAGAACTTTCTTACGCAGCCGTTCTTTGTAGCGGAGGATTATACCGGCAAGAAGGGTGAGTTTGTCGAACTTGAGGAGACGCTCCTTGGCTGCGAAAAGATAATATCAGGCAGAGTCGACAGAGTCCCTCCGCAGGATTTTTACATGATAGGGGCGCTGAAGGCATAGCGTTGAACAGAGGACAGAGGAAGGACGACCATGGATAAGCTCGGGCAGATATTGATAAATATGAATGCCATAACCGAAGAGCAGCTCAACAGCGCCATGGACGAATCCCACAGGACAGGGGAGATTATCGGCAAGACCCTGGTAAAGCTGGGTTATATTACCGAAGACCATCTTCTCACCGCCTTGAGCGAGCAGCTTGACATACCGTACTACCCTAACCTTAAAGACGTTAAGATATCCGAGAGCGTTATCAAGGCCATACCCGTCAAGTTCGTCTGGCATTATAAATTCATGCCGCTTTCCATCAATAATAATGTCCTTAAGATGGCAATATCCAATCCGCTTGAGGTATGGCCGACAGAAGATATAAAACTGCTTTTGGGCTACGGCACGGAAGCGGTGCTCGTGCCGCAGAATGAGATACTGGAGGCCATCCGCAAATATTACGGCGTAGGCGCCGAGACAGTCCAGAAGATACTTGAGAAGAAAGAGCCTACGAAGAAAAAAGAAGAGGCGCGCAGAGAGACCAAGATACAGGATTTAGGAAAGAGCGCCGAAGAGGCGTCCGTCATAAAACTTGTAGACCAGATAATACTGGCGGCTATAAAATCCAGGGCCACGGATATCCACTTTGAGACATACAGGGACGCCGTAAAGATCAGGTGCCGCGTGGACGGCATATTATACGACCTGGCCCTTCCCCAGGATATAAGGCTTCTTTATCCGGCTATCGTCTCAAGGATAAAGATAATATCCAATCTGGATGTTGTCGAAAAGAGGACGCCGCAGGATGGCCGCTCCAAGGTGAAGTTCCACGGAAATGATATAGACATGAGGATCTCCGTAATACCTACGTCCCATGGGGAGAATATCGTTATAAGGCTCCTTCCCAGCAAATTGATTTTCAGGCTTGAGGAATTGGGTTTTGAGGATGACGATTTAAAAAGGCTAAAGACCCTCGTTCATATGCCCGTAGGGATCATATTTCTCGTCGGGCCTACGGGAAGCGGGAAGACCACGACACTCTATGCCTGCCTGACCGAGATAAAGTCTCCCGACACAAAGATAATCACCATAGAGGACCCGGTAGAATACGAGATGGAAGAGATAATGCAGATACAGGTCGCGTCTAAGATAGGCCTAAGCTTCGCCAATTCCCTAAGGAGTGTCTTGAGGCATGACCCGGACATAATGATGGTGGGGGAGGTACGCGACCGGGAGACAGCGGAGTTGGCTATAAGAAGCGCCCTTACGGGCCATCTTATATTCTCGACACTCCATACTAATAATGCCCCCAGCGGCGCAACGAGGCTTTTGGATATGAATGTGGAGCCGTTCCTTTTGGTATCGTCGGTAAGGGCCTTTATAGCGCAGAGATTGGTCCGCGTTGTATGCGATAAGTGTAAAGTAGAGCATGACGCCGGGGAGTTGCGCCGCGAGAGAGAGATACCAATCGATAAATACTACAGGGGCAAAGGGTGCGAGGAATGCAGGTTTACCGGCTACAAGGGAAGGACCGCCATATATGAGTTTCTTGTGTTGAATAAGGAGATACAGGATTTGGTTCTTAAGAGGGCATCCGCGGTAGAGATAGGCCGGAAGGCGAGGACGCTTGGCATGAAGACGCTGCGGGAGACAGGCTGGGATAAGGTAAGAAACGGTGTTACCACGCCTGAAGAGATATTGAGGGTGACCGATGCGGAAGAATTCTAAAGAGGTTTTATGAAATTTGTATTTAGAGCCAAAAAAGGATTGGAAGATATTATCGAGAATACCATAGAAGCCGCGAATCAGGACGCTGCTGTGGCAAAGATTATTGAGCAGGGGCTCGTGCCGGTTCTGGTAGAAGAGGAGCAGAAATACCTGGCCAGAGAGTCTTCTAAAAAAAGAGCGGCACCTCCGCAGATCTCCTTCATGGAGAGGGTAACTAAGAACGATATTTTTACTTTCACAAAGAAGCTCAGGGTGCTTCTTAAGTCGCAGGTCCCCATACTGAGCAGCCTATACATCCTTGAGGATCAGATTACGAACAGAAAATTTAAGGAGTTAATACACAGGATAACAGAGGCAGTGAAGGAGGGGGCGGATTTCTCGGAAAGCCTTGCGCGGTTTCCCCAGCACTTTCCGCCGTTATACGTAAGCATAATAAAGGCGGGCGAGGCCAGCGGCAAGATCGACTACTCGCTCGAGCAGATAACAAAATATTTATATGATGAGAGGCAGATAACCCAGAAGGTCAGATCGAGCCTCGCTTATCCGGTGCTCATGATTACCGTAGGCATAGCGACCGTAATCTTCGTGATTACTTTTATCATCCCGAAGCTGGAAGTCCTTTTTGAGGATATGGTTGATACGCTGCCCTTTGTCACTAAAGTGCTCCTTGAGGTATCGCTCTTCTTCTCTAGTTACTGGCCGTTTCTTCTTACCTTTTTTGTTATGTTTGTCACATTTTTGTTTTTTACGAGAGGGTCCCAGTGGCAGGCAGGCGTCGCTCGGGCGATAAAGGGAAGGACACCCGTTGTTAAAAATATAATATATAATCAGTCTCTCTGCCGTTTTGCGCGCGCGTTATCCATACTGATATCAAGCGGAATACCGGTGCTTGAGTCCATAAGAATAACGACTCCTCTCGTCGAGGACCGCGCCGCGCAGGGGCAGCTGGAGGCGGCCTACAAGCAGATACTTGCGGGCAGCGGCCTGGAGGAGAGCATGAGGGATAATTGCAGGTTCCTGCCTGACATATTTATCAAGATGGTCGCCATAGGCGAGGCGAGCGGGAGGCTGGATGAGATATTGTTTGAATTGGCGGACAGCTACGCCGATGAGGTAGATACTGCGACCAAGATAGTCACATCCCTTATAGAGCCAATGGCAATTCTTATAGTGGGCAGCATACTCGGCTTTATAGTCATAGCTATATTGCTGCCTATTTTCGAGATGAGTTTCATGATACATTAAATATGATAATCTTCGAGATAAGTAACTCCTGGATAAAGGCGCTATGGGGTAAGACTACGCTTAAGGATCTCCAGATAAGCGGCATGATAAGCAGGTCCGTGAGCCTTGAGTCGCAGACTGAAGAGTTGACAAAAATCATCCACTCTATAGGCGACGAGAAGAAACTCAAAAAACATAAACCCATTATATTGTGCATCCCCCGGGACCAGACCACCCTAAGGAACTTAAAATTTCCCGCTAAAGATGAATCCGAGTTAAAGAATATAGTAGGCCTGCATGTTACCCAGCAGGTGCCGTATGCAAGAGAGGAGATTGTATATAATTACGATATCCTGGGAAAGACACAGGCCGGGCTTACGGAGATGCTTTTAGGTATAGTCCATAGGGAATTACTGATAAAGCACTATTCCCTTTTAGAGGGCGTAAACCTCGCTCCGGATAATGTATTATTGGGCACCTTCAGCCTGATGAAGGTCCTGCGCAGGGCCAAACTTGCCAAGGAGAGCGATGCGGCCTTGATAGCATGCATCGATGTAGATGCCGAGTTTTCGGATTTAGTCATATTCAGGGGTACCAAGATACTCTTTAGCAAATGTATCAACATAGGCCACTCTCAGTTTAAGGAAGGACAGAAGGTTGAGAACTTCCTAGGCAGCCTGAAGCAGGCCATGGTCGTATTTCAGAGCGAAAAGAGAGGAAGCATCTCCAGGGTCTACCTATCGGGGGCAAAACAAGAAGCGGTGAATCTCGTGCCCCATATAAGCGGTGCCTTAAGCCTGCCGGTTGAGACCGTAAGATATGCCGACGCTGTAAGCGCAATGAAAGACCTAAAGGACATAGACGAGACGCTAAACCGCGTCTCGGTCTCCGGCCTTTTAGGCTCGGCGCTTGAGCCCTTATCGACAAGGCTTAATTTTATCCTTCCCGAAGCCAAATTAAGAAGCGACGTAAGGGTCATGACTAAAAATTTCATAATTACGGGAAGCTTAGCGGTCTATTTTATAGTGTTTCTCTTTCTCGGTTTTATGGGAAAGGTCTACAATTCACAGACCTATCTCTCCAGGCTGACCTCCCAGGTAATGTCTTTAAAACGCGCCAACGAAGACTCGACAGTCGCCCTGGATAAGATAAAGGCTGTGAGGAATTTTACCAGGGAGACGGACTCTTTTCTGTATTACTACCATGAGCTTACCAAGGTAATGCCGAAGAAGATCACCGTAGACAGGCTTATATACAGTAAGAAGAAGGAATTCTCCATGGTTGGCAAAGGTACCGATATGGGAGAGATATTTAAGTTCGTAACGATCCTTAGCGACGTGGGCAAATTCGGCAAGGTGGAATTGAGGTACTCGAGGAAGAAGGTCGAAGACCAAAATGAATTTAATGAATTTGAGATAATGTGCCATATCGACTGAGAGACGTAAGATGAAGTTAAATAAGAGAGAAAAGACTCTGGCTATAGTGTTCGGCTCGTTTATATTTCTCTTTCTTCTGCAGAGACTGGCGCTTCTGCCCTTTACGGAAAAGCTGGAGATTTTGAATACCCAGATAGAATCGACCGAGACAAAACTCGAGAGGCTCCTTTATATAGATTCACAAAAAGAGAGTATCGCGGCCACCTTCAGCGATATGCGCTCTTTTATAGAGATAGGAAAGACAGAAGAGGATGCCCTCTCTGTTATAATGAAAAAGATTGAGGAGATCGCCAAAGAGTGCCGGATAGGACTCCTGAACATGAAGCCGGACACCACCGGAGAAAAAATCAAAGAGACCTACAGCGCCAGGAAGATAGAGATTGACATAGAGGGCGGCCAGCGCGAAATCGCCAAATTTTTATACAAAATCGAGAATAGCAATTACCCCTTAAGCGTAACAAAGCTCGATTTTAAGATTAAAGATAGAGACAAAAGCCTCATGGAAGCCGACATGGATGTCTATTTCATATATTTTTTGTAAACATAAGGAGGGATAGATGCGGAATAAAGGTTTTACGCTGATAGAGATTATGCTGGTCGTAGCTATTATAGGCATATTGGCCGCTATGGTCGTACCCAGACTGACAGGCAGGACAAAACAGGCCAGGGAGGCCGTGGCCAAGGCGGACATAGAGGTGAATATGCCTATGGCGCTCGATCTGTACGAGCTGGACATAGGGGAATTTCCGAGCGGGCTTGGCAGCCTCATGGATAACACGGATAACAAGGACGACTGGAAGGGCCCTTATCTTAAGAGGGTACCTAAAGACCCCTGGGGCAGGGAGTATATTTATAATAACCCCGGCAGTCATAATAAGTACGGTTTTGACCTCTCATCGTCAGGCGCAGACGGCCAATCGGGCACAAATGATGATATCACCAACTGGGAAGAGTAGCGCCGGATTCAGCATGATGGAGCTGATGGCGACTGTCGTCATCATATCCGTCTGTCTCGTCATGGCGCTTCGCATATTCTCAATGTGCGCCTCATACGTCTCTGAAGCGCTCAATAACTCCGTCGCCGCCGAAATCCTAAAAGACAAATTGAACGAGCTCAAGGAGAAGGCTGTCTTAGGAAACGGGGTAGACGTCTCCTCTTCATCTGAAAGCATCTCTAAAGGCAAACGCAGTTTTTCATACGCCGAAGAGATTAAGCCCTGGAACGAACTTGTTCTCGAAGATGAGGATACGGGGACTGCAGAGGCCGCGGGGGAAGAGGCGGGAGATGAAGAAGAAAGAAACGGCCTTTGTGAAGTAGACTCCAAGATACGCTGGAAGACTGCCGGCAGATCCAGGGAAGTTACCGTAAAGACCCTTTTACCGATTAAAGGTTTTAGATATGAGTTCTAGATATTTAAGAAGCGATTGTGACGGCCGGAGAAGCGGGTTTACGCTGGTAGAGCTGCTTCTGGCGACGGCTTTGATGGGCATGGTTTTATTGGCGATATTCTCTTCCTACGCCGCCGGTATCAGGGTATGGAGGGCCATAAAGGATTCCGACATAAGCGGGGATAGAAGATTTTTTATCGGGACTGAAAAGATCAGAATGGAATTAAGTGCCTATATACGGGATTTCGGGGATATAGAGTTCGAAGGCAAGATGGAGGAGCTGACATTTCCCAGTATCTCCGGCTTGGATATACTGAAGATCACATACGAGTTTGACAAGAACGGCGACGTTCTTCTGAAGAAGGCCGTAAAATACAGCGATTCGCTTAAAGAGAAGATGAATGAAGAGATAACGGAGCTTCTGGAGGCGGAAGACGTCGAGTTTTATTATCTTTTCTACGACCCCGAGGAAGATACGGCGCAGTGGGTATCTGACTTCACTAAGGAAGATAACGGTATCCCGGAGGCCGTAAGGCTAGACATAACAAAAGACGGTGAGGAGTTCAGTGAGTATGTCTTTTTACCGCGTTAAGACTGCGCGGGCAGGCACGACGCTTGTAGTGACGCTGTGGCTTATAACCATAATGTCCATCTTCGGCATAGGCCTGGCAAGGACATCTTACACCCACTATAAATATGCCAAGTTTAAGATGGACAAGGTCCTTTCCCTGTATGCGATTAACGCGGTTGTGGCGAAGAACAAGTTAGAGCGGATGGGGGATTTAACTACCGCGTATGATGTGCCCTCGGAACTGGCGCGGGAAGAGGAGTACGAAGCCGGCGATGTGAAGGTTATCTACTCCATGATTGATGAAGAGAGCTTGATAAATATAAACACCGCGCCGAGTTCGGTCCTAATGAATCTGCCTGATATAAGCAAAGGCAAATCAATTGCCATAGCCAGTTCTACATTCAAGCCCTTTGAGGTGAAAGAGAAGATGCTTCTCATAGATGAGATAGACGAAGAGGATTACCTTAATATAAAGGACGCAGTGACTATCCACGGAAAGGGGCGCGTCAATATAAACACCTGTTCTGAAGAGACGCTTGAGATGCTTGGCATGAAAGAGAGGCTCGTCGATCTTGTGATAAGGTACAGAAAAGGCGAAGACTACGAATTGTTTTCCGCGGATGACAGGGTATTTGAAACAACAAGCGGTATTAAGGACGCGATTGCCGAGGAGTACTCTCTTTCAACGGGGGAAGAGCAGGACCTCATTGCGTTTATAGGCAAGGGGCTTTTGAGCGTCAGGTCAGAGAATTTCCGCATCAACGCCGAGATTTATATAAGCGGCAGGGTGGTGGATAAGTACTTGGTTGTAATCGGCAGAGAAGAAGGCTCTAAGAGATATAGTGTTAAAGAGTGGAATCAGAGGTAGTTTATTGTGATTTTATTTTATCCGCTTCCTGAAGTGACTTAATAGCCTCTTTGTAAACCTCAAGGGCTTCTTTATATTTCATCCTTTTATATATTCTATCGCCTTCCTTTATCAGGTATTTGGCCTGAAATATCTTTTTGCGCGTCTCTTCTCTTTCGCGCTGAGTTGTTCTCTTCTCTTTCGGCATAGCCAGGTTTTCCCACAGGTTATCTTTTTTAACCGGCTTGCCTTTGCTGGTTTCCTCTGGTACGGATGGCGCGGACTCAAGCAGCTTATCGCTAACTTCAGCTAATTCTTCTTCGGCTACGAGTTCTTCGGCTTCGAATTCTTCGGCGGCCAATTCTTCAGCTTCGGGTTCGCTTTCCACTCTTTTCTTATCAGCCGGTTCTTCACAGATGGGTCTCTTCTCCTCTTTTTGTTCTTCGGCCTTTTCTTTCGGATTAAACATCCAACCCAGAGGGTTCCATGGGTTAGCGAGCCTCTTCTTTCTCCTCTTCTCCAAAAGGGCCTTCTTCTTGGCTTCTTTGCGTTCTATTTTCTCCTGTCTTTTAGCCTCTATCTTAGCAGCCCTGTCGGCCTTCTTCTTTCTCCTCTTCTCCAAAAGGGCCTTCTTCTTGGCTTCTTTGCGTTCTATTTTCTCCTGTCTTTTAGCCTCTATCTTAGCAGCCCTGTCGGCCTTCTTTTTTCTCATCTTCTCCAAAAGGGCCTTCTTGGCTTCTTTGCCTTCTATTTTCTCCAGTCTTTTAAGCTTCATCAGGGCCTTCTTGGCTTCTTCGCCTTCTATTTTCTCCAGTCTTTTAAGCTTCATCTTATCGGCCTTCATTTTATTAAGGACCTTTTTCTTCTCTTTTTTCGCATCTGTTCTGAGGTCTCTATTTTTTTCAACAATAAATGATTTTATTATATAGTCGTTTGTGAGGTTCTGTATCTTTTTGTAATATTGTAAGGCCTCTTCATATTGGCCGTTCTTTTCCAGCTGTTTGGCCGTTTTATAATAGTCGTCGATCTTTTCTTTGGCGTTTTCTACGCGGACCCTCTCTTTACTTTTTTTCACTTTCTCTTCCATCTCTTTCTGCGAAAAGACGGAATCATTATATATCATCCTTATAGATTCCTTTTCTGCCTCCACGGGGTCATGCTGCGCATCTTTAGAATCGGGACTACCCATCTCGCCGGGGTATGAGAGAGGGGGGTATGCTAAGATGACGGCAAGAAAGCCTATGATTAAAAATATACTTCGCATATTATTGCTCCTATATCTGCGTCTCCTCAAGAGGCGAGCTGATTATGAACTCAGGTTCTATTATTGTCTCATAATTATTCGGGACCGGAAAAGGAAAGCTTATTATTTCGTATATGCCTGCCCCTGTCCTTAGAAAGGCCCTAAATAGGCCGGCCGGAAACCCATAGAATATACCGGTCATGTAATCCTGTTTCTGGCACTCCCGCTGCATCGTAAGGGGCATCTCTATCCATCCAGTAGCCAGATTGGTTAACCCACGGCCGAGCTTCGTAAACGGTCCCGCGGCGTGAGAAGCACCTATCCAAAATGAGGTTAGTATCAGAATAATAACGAATATCTTAATTGGTCTTCTCATCCGCCACCCCCGTTTCTTTACTATCGAGCTGCCCTTGGAGTTTCCTTACATTATCCTGCATCTTTTCGACTTTTTTGGACATGGCTTCGTAAGAGACCATGTCCGCCCTGTGTAGCTCATCGAGGTCTTTTGCTATCTTCTCTTTTTCTTCAGCCACCCTCTCGTTAAACTCCTTCTCTTTCTGTATACTCAAATCATTTATAGATTTTTTAAGGCCTATGTTAGCAAAAATTAGATATAGCATTATAACACACAAGAATGCCAGTATGGCTATTAATGTAATACTTTTCTTCATAAGGAGTTATATCTTAGTACTTCAGGTTATCCAGATCTATTTTAAAATGTGCGAAGCTCCTCTTTCTCTCTGTTGTGCCGACTCTCTCAAGAGACGCTATCTTCATTTTTACCTCATAGAGGTCTTCTGCGTCCGGATTTAATTCCAGGTATTTATTGTAGCATCTTATCGCTTTCTTCCTGTCTTTCTTAACCTTTTCGTAGATATACGCGAGATTATAATATACATTAGCATCCTCGCCGTTTATCTCCATATATTTTTTAAATGTTTCTATTGCTTCATTAAACATGCCCCTGTCTATGTAGCTAAAGGCCGAATCGTATACGTACCTAGCTTCTTTCTGGGCACCTTCGCCGTTTAGGTCTTCCATTGTCGCCCGCAGGGAGCTTAGCTCTGTTTCCATATTTTTGACTATACCGGTAAGCTTATTTGCGTTCTCCTTTTCTTTTTGATAAGCATCGTAATAGCCCACCCTTGTTACGGCTAACGCCCTTACCTCGCCCGCATACTCTTTTAGCGAATTTTCAAGTTCCGCGTATCTTCCTTTTTGCCTATCAATCTCTTTTTTATAATATTCGGTGTCCCTTTTATGGAGCTCGGTCTGGCTTGATTTACTAAGGAGCTCTTTTCTCAGCCTGTCAATCTCATCCTGAAATTCACTATTCTCTTTTATGAGATCCTCTTTTGAGCCGGCCAGGTCCTTTACGGCTTCTGCGTTAGAGGTAAGTCTATTCTGTAGATTAGATGTACTGGTCATATGGAACAAAATAGCGAAAAGCGAGATGCTTAAAAGGACGGCCAGGGCAAAGATAATGGGCAGGGCGGGGCGTATCTTTTTCAGATAGTCGGAAGAGATGGAAGCAGCGACTTTCCCTTTTTGCTTTTGGGCGGGGGATTTGAGGTCTACAGATTCGGACTCTTTGAATTTTATTCCTTCCGGTTTTTTGGAATCATCGGCCGGTTTGCCGGAATCGTCAAAAATGGATTTCGCCAGCTTCCTTTTAGCCTCTTCCAGCTTTTTATCATCGCCCGTATCGCCGGGGGGCGGCGTAGAAGGAGGCGGTGGTGTAGAGGGGGGAGGCGGTGGCCCTTGCGAAGAAAGGGAATCCAAATCAGGAAGCTCTATAGGGATTCTCTTTTCCTTCTCTTCTTTTTCTTTTCTCTCTTCCTCGCTGTCCTGCCTGAAGAATCTTTTATCATCCTGCGGCTTATCTTTGTTTTTATCCTCTTCCAATATAATACCTCCTCTAATCCGATTCCTTAAAGGGCCCCGTCCTTAAGACAGGCTTCTCGCCATAGTCTCTATTTTCGGGCCATGTGTGGGACGGGTATTTTTTCATGTCTTCCTTATCCCAGCCCCTCATCTGCTCACCTCTCATTATGAAAGGCGTAATGAATATGACAATCTCCGTTTGATGCTGGTCATGGTCTTTTCTTGAAAAGAAGATATCCATAAAAGGGATTCTGGACAAATAGGGGAGACCGTCCACATCTTTTGTATCCTCGTTCCTCCTTAAGCCTGCTATCAAAATAGTCGTGCCGTCTTTTACCTTTACAGTGGTTTCAGCCTCCGACGTAGAGACTATGGGTATTTGACTTCTGGGTTCGTCCGGGTCACCTGTAGTCAACGTGCGAAGGACCGTGCTTACCTCCGGTTTTATCTTCATTGTGATAAAGCCGTCGCGGTTTATGGTGGGAACGACTGTCAGTTTTACGCCTACATCCACAAATTCCACGGTATCCGATGTAATTGTCGATTCACCGCTTTGGCTCGTCGTGCCGGTTACATACGCCTCTCTGTCACCGACCATAATGACCGCCTCTTCATTATTTACAACCGCTATGCGCGGTCTTGATAAGACCTTTGTGTCGGCGAGCGTGGTTAAGAAGTCCATGTTCATATTAAAGGGGTTATCCGATGTGAAGGTCCCGGATAGCGCGGCGGTGAGGGCAGACGAAAACGTTCCCGCAAGGGTCCAGTCGTAGAAGTTGTTGCTCATTATAACATCCCAGTCTATGCCTGACCGCAGCCTATCTCTGAGGCTTATCTCAAGTATCTCAGCCAGTATGAAGACTTCTTTCGTCTCCTGATCCAGCATGGTTATCGCCTGCTTTACTTTTTTCATGTTGCCGGGCAGGTCGGTCACGATAACGGTATTACTGCGTTCATCGGTGAGCACGCTGCCTGTGCCTTTGGACACAATAGAGGTTAAATTCTCTTTTACGTCCGTGACCTTTGCGTATTGCAGCTCAAATATCTCCGTAGTGAGGGGCTTGTCCAGGTCCTTAGCCACCAGCATCATCTCTTTTATCTTTTCCGGTGTATCTATGATGAGGATAGTGCCCGTAGCCTCATCTACGATTACATTACCCACACTGCTCTTAAGGCTGCTTAAGGCGTTGAAGACAAGTTTGGGCTGGCCGTAATCGAGTTTCAGCATCTTCATCTCTTTCTTATCATTGAATTTCTTGCCGTAG
Organism: Candidatus Omnitrophota bacterium; assembly: GCA_016783555.1. Taxonomy (GTDB): domain Bacteria; phylum Omnitrophota; class Gorgyraeia; order JABMRJ01; family JABMRJ01; genus BS750m-G22. The sequence continues at coordinate 23,204 of JADHWH010000024.1, forward strand.
AGGGCTTCATATTCGGCCGCGGTCATAAGCATGATTATGCTATCGCCCCTCTTTTCGTAAGCAAGGCCCTGGCTTAATACCACTATATCAAGCGCGTCTTTGTATTTTATATTGTTGAGGAATAGACTTACCCTTCCGGTGACCTTGTTGGTAGGTATTATGTTTATACCGAGCTTTCTTGAGAGCACCTTAAAGAATTCGGTTATCTCTATTCCTCTGAGATCCATAGATATGGTCTCTTCCCCCGCTTCTGCTACTATATCTTCGTCTGTGATAGAGGCGGCCTCTCCTTTATATACGGTGGCCGTATCTTCTGTTTTGTATGTCTCATCCGTTGCCTCAGCGGCTTTCTTGAATTCGGGGCTTTCCGGATGCGTTCCTGGTTCGTAGTAGCTGTCGGCAGTGGGGTCCAACGTATCACCAGTCGCGCCCTCAGGGGGGACTGCGCCGGGCATATCGAGCGTGACTGTATCAGGCGGCATATCCGGAGACGCCTCCTGCGCCAATGCCGGGAGCAGGGGAGAAGGTACCCCGGGCCCGCCAAATATGAGCGAGAGAGATAAAAAGCCTAATATAATCTTACCTAAGTACTTCATCGCCATCTTCAGAAGTCAGTCTAACCTCGTTTTTGGTTATTGCCTTTACTTGATATTTATCCACCGTGTCGCCTTTATAGACGACATAGGTCTTTTTGGATGTCTCGTCTTCAACGATAGCCTGGGGCAGATCCGACCATATTATGCCGACAAGCTTTAGGTTTATCTTCTTCTCTTCCTTTTCGACCTTGGATTTCATAGATACAGGCAAGACGTGGAAGGGGTTGTTGCTTTCGGTGCTCGAAAGATATTTTGCCAGAGCCGGTATACTACCGCCGTTCTTACTTAATTGGAAGATCTCCTTTTCTATATCCGCTTTGAGGTTTTCAAATCTTGCCCGCATGGTCTCTTCGCCCTTATAGAAGGTGAAGATTACCGCCATGGTAGCGATTACGCTTAGAGCGATCAGGCCCTTATTTATACCCTGCAGGGATATCTTTTTAAAGTCTATCCTTTTAAAAGGGGAGAGGATGCCGATCCCTTGAGAGAGTTTTATCCCTTTGCCGAAAGAAGGCTTGCTTGCCTCTTCAGGGTTTTCTATTATATGCAAAAGCTTCTCTTCCGGGGTGGTCTTCTTAAATCTCATCATTATATCAAGACCTCTTTTAAGAGCAAGTTCTGAATCAGCTCTTTGTCAATATAACCTTTATTGCTTGTGAGGAGCTCCCTCAGCGCGTTGTGGCAGAGCATGGAGACGCGGCGGGGATAGCCCTGGGTGTTTTTATATATCTCCTCAATAGCCCCTTTATCAAAGAGGGTTTTGTCGGAGGTGTAACCGGCTTTATGGAGCCTGAAATTTATCATCTCTTCTACCTCTTTTGCGTCAAGAGGGTTTAGGATGTATTTGAGGTTTATCCTGTCAACAAGGTTTCTCATCTCCCTAAGCTGGGAGACCAGCTCCATCTGGCCTACCAAGACCAGCTGCAAAAGTTTGTATTCGTTCGTTTCGTAATTCAGGAGCGTCCTCAAGGCCTCTAATGAAGCTGAGTTCATCTTCTGGGCTTCGTCAATGAGAAGGACCACTGTCTTTCCTTCTTCCACACCTTTTTTAAAGAGAAAATTTTTGAGCCGCTCTCTATAATCTGATAGATTAAACTCCTCTATTATAGTATCCGCCATCAGGCCGAATGTCCTGATGAGGGCGCTTAAGAAGAGCTTCTCCGTTTCATAGCCGGGGTCCAGTATTATGTAGAATTCCATATCCTCTCTCACCTTAAACATCTGCAAAAGCTTCCTGCAGAGTGTGGTCTTGCCTGTGCCTACGTCACCAAGGATGACTGAGAGGCCTCTCCTTAGGCGGATCTCTATCATGATGCGCATAAGGGCCGCCATGTGCTCGCTTGATTTATAGAAAAAGAGGGGGTCCGGGCTTGTGGAAAACGGCTCTCGTTTTAACCCTAATATCCTATAATAACTCATGACACCTCAACAAGTAAGACGTTTTAAAAGCTCTTTCTACCGTTTATAATATGCGAGATCAGCTTCAGGGGATATCCTTCGTTTTTGAGCCTACCAATAACCTTTAGCCTTTTGATAATCTCATCGGCTATATATAGGCGTTTGTTGCCTTCCCGCCTATTGGGGTGGAGGAGCCCAATTGTTGTATAGTAATTTAAGGTCTGATAGGAGACGCCGAAATCCCTGGTGATCTCCTGCGGTGATAAGAACTTCTTCTTCTCTCTGTTTTCTAGCATTATTTTTCCTTTGACATGAAGCCGTATTAAACTTTTACCACTTATAGTATTTACAGTAAGTATAGCATATGAAATTAAATTTGTCAAATTAAAATACGGGGTTTATGAAAAATAGGGAGAGCCCCATTTTTTAAAGTGCCTTTCTGGGAAAAATGGACCTGTCCCTATTTTTAAGGTAGATAGGGAAGAGAAGGCCAAATAAGGCATATCAGCGCAACATAGCTTTCAGGCATTTATAATAGAGGTATATTTATAGTATTATAGTTTATATATAATAGGGGCGTATATGATTGAAGTCCGACTTCAATCAATTATTAAAAAGCCCCTAAGGAGCGGTTGTTTAGGGCTATAAGACCTTGCAGAGGCTCCCTTAGGGAGCTTATAAGGTCTTTAAAGGGCAATAAGAAGGGTAGAGAGATATGCGCACCTATAAGGCCAGCAGACCTTGTTTATCCTTGTTTAATGGTGCAAAAATCGCTGGCAGGGATGAATTGAGGAGCTTAATACGAAATTTAGGCAGAAGAGAGCAGAATACAACAAATCAGAAGCCTTAAGGGCTATATCAGATAAGATTGTAGGTTTAACTCGCTTTGGGTAGTTAACATAATATATATTATAGGACGTATGGGATATAAGGGTAAGAATACAACTATCCGTTTGTATAGGTTTATGTAGGGTTGGTCTTCAGGCTGGGTTTTTGAGTGGCTTCTGCCCTTTTTTGGCGTCTTTTCGGGGTTTTTCAGGCCCTCTTATCCTTATCATCCTTCCTAATACCAGTCCTTCTGAAATGGCCTTTCTGGCGCTCTTTAGGACCCTGCTATAGGTCTGCTGGGATACCTCCATAGACGCTGCGGCCTCTTTTTGGCTTATACCCAGGAAGTCGCTTAATCTTAATGCCTCATACTGGTCTACGGCCAGATCTGTATATCCCGGCCTGCCGATATGCCCCCTTGGGCTGAAATGCTTTATATATGGTTCTTTTTGTATCTTTCTTGGTTTTTTAGGCCTTCCGCGCATCGATTATCCCTTTCTAAAACCGGTATTTTACAAAGCTAAATAAACAACTTTTCCACAGGCTTCATTATTGAGTATATACTCATATATAGTATACACTATATATTTGTGATGTCAATAGGCCGGCAGATAAAAAAGTAGCCGCGGCTAAAGCCGCGGCTACCATCTTTTCGTGCTGTAGGGTGTCCTCCTTCGACTTCGCTCAGGACTCCGTTCGCTAGCGCTCACTTCGCCTTCTGGACCGTCCCCCTTATCTATCTTTATCTAGCTTGTTTACGCGCCTATCGACCTGTTGAGCTCATCGATCTCCTCCTGGATATCTCTGTTCTTACCTTTCAGGTAGTCAATTGAGGATTGCTTACGTTCTAGCGAAACACGTGTTTCTTCCATATGCCCCCTAGCATCCTTAACAAGTTTGGCTGCTGCCACTATTTCTACGTGGCGAGCTGCCTCGATTTCCATCATCTCATCATGGTGTTCCCAACGCATTGCCTCGCGTTCCGCAGCTATACTATCAGAGGTATAGGAAAATGGACTGCGTCTAAACCTTTCTTCCATCGCGTCCCACTCTATCTTATGATCAGCAGCTAATGTCGCAAAAAGAGGAGCATACTCTGCATCTATATCTTTTTTTGCTATTTCAAATGCCTCTACCGCTGCTAGATATGCCGTCACGGCGGCCATATTAGCTGCTTCTGCTGCGGGAAGAGTTGCTTCAAGCGCTGCTATTGCAGCAGCGTTCGCGGCTTTCTTAGCATCTAATATCAGGATTTGTTCTGTGGCTATATCATAAGCCATTTCGGTCTCTTCATCGCTACCAGGAACTGGACCTTCCGATCCACCAGGACCGCCTGTATCTCCGGAATCGCCTGTATCTCCGGGATCGCCAGCATCTCCGGAATCGCCTGTATCTCCGGGATCACCTGGATCTCCGGGATCGCCTCCTGCCAGTCCCGGTTCAACTAGTTCTGGAAGTTCTGGTTCTGTTGCTGCTTCCTCAGCAGTCATCCCGTAACATTCCGGCATATCGCCGCTGCTCTCTGTGCCTACGGACGCATCCTGCGCCTGGACAGCTGCTGTGAAGCAGAAGAGCACTGCCACTACAATAGGTATTACTTTTATTACCTTCATTTTACTACCTCCTTATTTGTTAATACTTTGTGAAAGCACTTAAATATAGGGCAAAAAAATAAACAGCATTATCGCCCACACTATATATAACACGCAAATCCATAAATTATTCCAAGAATTTTTATCTCTTTATGGCAAAAGGAGTTACAACCGTGGCTATTTTAACCTGACAGATCTAACCTGGTTAGAATGTCATTTTGTACCACATGCTGCAGGGTGTCCCCAAATGAGACTGTTGAAAAATTACCGTTTTTTAACCAATCTTTTATGCAATACTTCGTTTATCGTGTTATTTTTTACCAGTTCTTTTTAATCTTCACATAATTTTAAAGATTTGCTCATTCTCATACTCTACCTGTAGGCCAGG
>JADHWH010000069.1 GCA_016783555.1 Candidatus Omnitrophota bacterium
ACGCATATAGGAGGGTAATACAGGAATTACTGGAAGAGAGCGTAAAAATAAGAGCACCCGACCTTGAGAATGAAGGAGCAACTGTTGAGATAACCCGCGATGATATACCCAATTACGAAATATCCCACTATAATACCTCAACAGGCCAAATAGAGTATCTCTATGTAAGACCCGTAACAGATCAACAAGATACCTTCGCCGCATACCAACTCGAATACAGCCCAGAGACACACATAGAAGGCTCAATGAGAGTGCTCGATTACGCATCAAGCATTAAATCCATACAAAGAACAGTAGAGAATGACATACGCGCGCACGAAGAGACTCACCGATTAGGGGATGGCGAATTAATGGCATATCTTCTCCCATGGGCAAGGCACTTTAGGTCTGCCGCAAGAACACTCGTTAACTTCCTTGCCCAGAGAGACAGGCTTAAGAGGGCAGACTTGATAGCGGTCTTGGGCCACTCGTTATTGAGCGTGCCGGAACTGGCTGCGGAACTCTATCATAAGGGATATGCTGATACGATACTGGCTTCCGGCGGCATAGGTCATTGCGCAGTACCATTGGTGATAAATGTTAGAAATAGCGAGAAATATTCAGCGAAGGCGCATATATTAGTGCCTGCGTTGAATGCGTTAAGTGATTTAGACGACGACGAACTGACCGTGGAGAGAATGAAAGAAGCTGGGATAGCCGAAGCGGATATATACGAGGCTATTTTAATAATAAGTGGTGTACCGAACGAGAATATAATAAAAGAGAGAATATCTACGAATACCGCGGAGAACATAAGAAAATCTAAACAACTACTTGATGAAAACGGCATCCCTCATCGCAAGGTAATTTTAATCCAACACCCGGCATTACAAAGAAGGTCTGTCGCTACATTTAAACGCCGGTTCGGGGATGGAGTGGAGTGCATAAGCTATCCGCCTTCCTGGCAGGATATCTGGAATGCCTCAAGGGCCGAAAGAGAAGAATTAATATCTATAGCGTTTAATGAAATTCACAGATTCGTGGAATACGGACCACAAGGCAAAGATGACCTTGTAGAAGTTATATTCCCTAAATATGCAATAGATGTATACAGGCAGATCGCCGCATCTTACCTCGAATCTAGCGACGAAGTTGTAAGGGCTTCTACTGTACGGGCACTGGGTATATCCGCATTCCCGTTCACATGGAACATGCTCAGAGAAACAGCATTAAGGGAGGAATCAAAAAGAGTACATGCAGCGATAAATGAGGCTTTTATAAATATTATGCATGTCAATTTTATGAGACTTGAGCCGAGGATTGAAGATGACGTTAGTGTCGTATATAGACCAGAAAGATTGGATGATATGTCTGGCATGTTTGAGGATGGCCAAGCTAAAAAGATCGACAACAGTTATGCTTTAGTACCTGAAGAATTTCCTAAGGAGGCGCAAGAGAGACTCCGGAAGATAACCGAAGATGCCATATCCGTCTTACCGAAAGGTATGGCTGTTTACCGTGTAAAGCCTCACACCTACCATGTTAATATAGCGGTGTTACAAGATGGATGGGCAGGCCTTGACGAGACTAACAAGCTCACGGACCAGGAAAGGGAAAGATTGGCAGCGCTTATAAGAAGAATCGCAAGAGAATGCGGACCTATTGCATTACAATTAAAGGGAGTAAGATTTGGAGACGATGGAGGCATAATAGCCGTATGGGAAGACTCGGGTAAGATAGGGTATATGAAAAAGAGATTCTTCGAGGAGGGCCTTAAGATAACAGAGAAGATTAAGAGAGCAAGGCCGAAGCCGTTTGTGCATACAACACTCTGCAGAGTGTTGCAGGATATAACTCCTGATACACTACAAGGTTTGAAGAAGAAGGCAACAGAGCTCAAAGATTTAACATCTGTCGGCCTAACTATTGATATAGATAACCTGATAATAGTACGCGAGACACAATGGATGCTAGAAGATTATGAAGTTTGCGAAACCATACCTCTTTCTGGTGAAGAAACCCCCGGCACCACCGACACATCAGGCGCAGCCCCTGTTACTACTTTGGAAAGAAGAGGTGCTGTAACAACCACAGAATCAAAACCAACTCTCTTTGTAGGGATAACGGATGAGGAAAGAAGACCCTCCCTACAAGAGAAGCTTGATAAGGCATTCACAGACCTAGATATAGAGGTAGTCGTTATACCACCTAACGCAAGGCCTAGTAAGTATATGGAAATGAGGGTAGCAAATAGAGAAGCCCAAGGAACGAGAGCACTCGGCGTAATAGTAACACTCGATGACATAACTGATGAAGAGATAGTAGATATATTAGGCCAGTATGCGATATACGCAAACTTCGATAAGTTTGAGGCAGTTGAAGAGATAATAGAGGCTATAAAGCTATCCCTGCCGGGTGAGGATATAAGACTCAAAGTAAGAGAGATAATGGAAGACCACTCACTCACCCATGATGAGCGCATAGACTTATTCACAATAATATACCATGTCCTAAGCCCCTTAAAAGAGATGGATGACATTACATATGGAGAACTCATAAATAGAGTAGATAATCTCCTACAGACAGAGACACCCTTTGCAACCGTAACAACCTCGCATGATCTTGAGACAAGGCCTGATAGGATAAAGGAATTAATAGACACAATAGAGACTAACGGCTCCCTAAAAGACCAGAAGCCAAATAACGTCCTCATAATAACAGACCAGAGAATAACCAAAGATAACCTTAATAGCTACTTAGAAGCCCTTAATAACGCCATACTCAAGTACACAGACAACACTTACTCACTCTATGATATCTATGATAGAGACAATATCTACACCTTCAGTAGATTCGAGGAAGTATCAAAGAAAGAAGGCATAACCTTAACTAAGGATAACGCCCTCCTTGCCGCAGAGACCCTCATAAAAAAGATAATGGAAAGAGAAGACCCAGAGGTCATCTACCCAGGAGGAGAAAGAGCATTCGAAGAAGAGATAGACCTCGCCCTCATAATAAAGGGAGTCTTACAGAATAACAAAGAAGCAATAGAAAGGGCCCTGGAGCTATTAGGTAGGAAGAAAGACTCAATAGACATAACAACCTTAAGAAGAAGAATATTCGACCTTAGATACTACACACGAAAGCTCCATAACTTCAACAAGGCCCTAAAAGAGGTAAAGAGAGCACTGTAATGATTGAAGTCCGACTTCAATCAACAACCCGTAGGGCACGCTTAAGCGTGCCCTACGGGTGTGGATAACTTCTTGCCGGAGCGACCACCAAAAATCTTTGCGGGTGGCATTTGGCGGGCTGCCAAATGACAGGACCCGCAAAGATTTTATCCCCGCGTGCCCCGCTGCCTTGCAAAGCTACCCTAAAATATGCTTTACATATATACTATTAAGTGTTATATTACCACCTATGAAGGCGAGGGTATTCTCTTTCCTAAGGGTTATTATAAGCATCTCCTTGATAGGTCTTCTTTTTTACATAAGAAGAGACAGCCTGAGCCAGATAATAGGCGCGATAGCGGAACTGGACATCTTAATTGTCATCTCCACCATATTCTTATTCTTTCTGACGATCTTTATAATGGCCTACAGATTCAAGACAATCCTATGGGCGAAAGGACTCCTATTAAGGTTCAGCGAAGTATTAAATCTGACCTTCATCGGATACTTCTTCAATAATTTTCTTCCCACCGCTGTAGGCGGAGACGTGGTAAAGGCTTATTACGCGTATAAAAAGACTGACGACAAGCTCAATTCTTTTATCTCTGTATTTATGGACCGCTTTATGGGTTTTTTAAGTCTATTTATATTAGCGGGCGCATCGCTTATATTCAGCTACAGATACGTAAAATCAAAACCTCTTATTACATCACTTACGATCGCAGTCCTCTTTACACTGGTATTGACGCTAACGCTCTTTTTCAACAGAAGGCTTGCAAGGCTCTTTTTGCCGCTTCTGCCTTTGGTCAGGCGTCTGAACCTAAAGGAGAAGATCGAGAGGGTCTACAATAACATAAACGCCTTTAGGGAAAATAGAGGCCTCATTGCGCAAACCTTATTATTATCCATAGCGGCGCAGCTTGTGGGGTTCTTTATAATCTATATATTAATAAAGGGGATGGGAAGCTTCATATCGCTCAAGATGGTGCTTTTATTGATGCCGCTTGTATATATTATAAGTATGCTGCCGTCGATAAACGGCCTGGGCATACGTGAAAGCGCCATCTATTTTCTGTTCGGCCCTTACGTCGGATACAAGACCGCATTTGCCCTAAGCCTTGTATGGCTTTTTATGTTATTCCTGGTAAGCGTTGCCGGCGGCGTCGCTTACCTGTTTGGTGGACATTATAGAAACAGAGTGATTAGCGCATAGCGTAGAGCGTTAAGCGTATAGTAAAAATGAAATTTATTTCATGACCTACACGCTATCCGCTAAACGCTAATCACGAGATGCGATATTAAAGGAGGTGCTAAATGGCGAAGATACTGGTTATACACGGCCCCAATCTTAACCTTCTTGGGGAACGCGAAGTGGATATATACGGAAAGGTTACGATAGACCAGATAAACAAACTCTTAAAAAAAATCGCTAAAGAAGAGGGTTGTGAAATCGAGATAGTCCAGTCAAACCACGAAGGCCAGATAGTGGAGCATATAGGCAAGTCGAAAGGCAAGGTTGACGCCCTCCTGATAAATCCCGCGGCGTATACGCATACAAGCGTCGCCATACGCGATGCCATTTCCGCTACAAGGATACCGACGGTCGAGGTCCACCTGTCGAACATATACGCAAGGGAAGAGTTCAGGCGCACCTCACTTATTGCGCCTGTCGCAAAAGGACAGGTCTCCGGATTTGGCATAGAGAGTTATACCCTGGGTCTTAAGGCCGCTTTATCGCTGGTCAAAGAAAAAAAATAAAAAGATGGATTATAAAATACGAATCGAGTCGCTGAAAAATGTTCTCGGCAGAAAAAAGCTCGATGGGATTTTAATAAAAAAAGACGCGAACATCCGGTATCTCTGCGGCCTTGACGCGCAGGGTTCGGCGTATCTTTTGATATCGAAAAAAGGGAATTTCATTATCACGGACGCCAGATTTAAAGAGGTGGTTCAAAAGGAATTGCCGGACTTTATATTAATATTGATAGACGGTTCGCGCTATGACGCTATAAAGAGCATAGTTAAAAGAGTGCGTATAAAAAGGCTCGGTTTCGAGTCGGACTGGCTGAATTATACTGATTATCACTTATTAAAAAATAGACTAAAGCCAATCGCGTTTTTACCGACAAAAGATATAATTGAAAATCTGCGAATCATAAAAGATCCGGATGAGATAAACCTTATAAATAGATCCGTTTTAATAGCGCGGAAGGCGTATCTATACGCCAAAGATAAGATAAGGCCCGGTCTTAACGGAGACAGATTAGCCGTTCTTATAGATGATAAGATAAGGCGGGCCGGTGCGGCGAGGCCTGCCTTCCAGACTATAGTCGCACAAAACCCCTATTCGTCACAGCCCCATGCCCTTGTCACAAGAGAACCGTTTAAAACGAGAAGCGCTGTAGTGGTAGACATGGGCGCGCTCTACAAAGGGTACAATTCCGACTTGACACGTCTTCTCTTTTTGGGTAGAATATCATCAAAATATAGGCTTATTTATAGTATAATAAAGACTGCGCAGAGACTAGCCATAGACAAGATCGGGCCCGGGATAAAGATCTCTGAAATCGACAAAGCCGCGCGGCAATACATCGCTAAAAAAGGGCTTAAGAGACATTTCTTGCATAGTCTGGGACACGGCATTGGTCTTGAGATACACGAACTCCCCAGAATTTCCAGTAAGGCGAAGGGCGTCTTGCTTCCCGGCATGGTCTTTACGGTCGAGCCGGGGATCTATATACCCGGCTGGGGCGGATTGAGAGTGGAAGATATGGTGCTTGTAAGAGAAAAAGGATGCGAGGTTTTGACCGGTGATATCCCCAAATGAGCTCAAAAACGGCCTGGTAATAAAGTTAAATAACGGACTTTTTACGGTCATCCAATTTCAGCACATAAAACCCGGCAAGGGCGGCGCATTTGTCAGGACCAAGCTTAAAAACTTAAAACTCGGCACTGTAATAGACAAGACATTCAGAGAATCCGAAAGAATAGAAGAGGTATTTATTGAAGAAAAGGCCCTTCAATTCTTATATAAATCGGACGGGCACTATTACTTTATGGACAATGAGACATTCGACCAGTTCTCGGTAGACAAAGATATCCTCGGTGGCGGAGTAAAATACTTAAAAGACAACCTCAACATATTTGCATATCTCCATGAGGGTAACATAATATTTATTTCATTGCCCTCATCGGTAAATCTCAAAGTAGAGCATACCGAACAGGGCATAAGAGGAGATACTGCCAGGGGCGGCACCAAGCCCGCCACGGTTGAGACCGGCCTGAAGGTCCTGGTCCCTCTTTTTATAAATACGGGCGATACGATCAGCGTAGACACCCGTACCGGAAAATATCTCGGACGCATTTAAGAAAGGGAAAGAGTATGAATCCCGTTAGACCTTTCTAATGGGATTCTGGAAAATGGAGGTCTAACGGGATGAATATTAAAGAGATAAAAGAGATGATAGACCTGATGAATAAAAACAATCTAAATGAGATTGAGGTCGAAAAAGACGGCACTAAGATAAGGCTCAAAAAGACGCCGGGCGGAATAAGCGAGCATCTTATATCTGAGGAAAAGATAATGACCCCTCAGCGCCTCGCGCCTGATCAAAAACCTCAAGCGGTGGAACAGAAGACTAAAAAGACCGTAGAGATAAAAGCGCCCATGGTGGGGACATTTTACAGTTCGCCTTCTCCTGAAGCGCCGCCTTTTGTGGACATAGGAAACACAATCGAAAAAGGGCAGGTAGTCTGTATCATAGAGGCGATGAAGCTGATGAATGAGATAAAATCGGAAGTCAGAGGCAAGATCGTAGATGTTTTAGTCGAAAACGGAAATCCAATCGAATTCGGCCAAGTCCTGTTCTTGATAGAACCGGCACAGTAAAGATATGTTTTCGAAAATACTAATAGCTAATAGGGGAGAGATAGCCTTAAGGATAATACGCGCCTGTAGAGAGATGGACATAAGGACTGTCGCTGTCTATTCCGAAGCAGACAGGAATTCTCT
>JADHWH010000025.1 GCA_016783555.1 Candidatus Omnitrophota bacterium
AATGTTCGCGTTGGTCCCTACGGCGGGATAGGCGGGCTGCAATACATTTGGCTTAATATCATGAAGGCCCGGCGCTGTCAGGCCTATTATACATATCTTATCTTTAAACCCTTCCAGAATTATATGCGGGGTATTTTTACTAAGCACGCGCTCGTAAGAAGTGATCGTGTCTATATATGAATAGTGCTTAAACGCCTCTCCCCACGGCGCTGCCCAATTTACCAATATTTGATTCTTTTCGTCTACGGGTATGTAAAGGGCGTTCTCCTTTTTACCGCCTATCTTTATATACCGGGAGAACGGCGTCTTTATAATCTTATACTTCATTACGTCCAATCCCAGGATGTCACAGGCCACCTTTAAACCCAGCTGGGGAAAGACCCTGCCTTCATGCTCAACAATAAGCGGTATGCTTCTTATTATCCCGTCTTGGTCGGGCACCAGGGTTATATGGCCTTCTCCTTTCGAGCGTTTGGATAAATTATCAAGCGGGGAGATTATATTCCAGATATTCCACTCTCTCTTCTCCTTGTCGAATCTATCAAATTCAACCGCATATGGAATATATACCCTGCCGGAAGAGGCCATGGCCTCTTCCATAGCCCCGTCGCCCAATTCGCCGCTTCTTTCGCTGAATATAACGTCAAAGACTACCGCCTCTGCTCCGTAGCGCGACAATACCGTAATCATCGTCGCGTGCCATTCCCTCGGCCAGGGCCAGCGGCCTATTCTTTTTACGCTGTCCTCGCCCATGTCTACAAGGACTATCTTTTCATTGACCTCTCTCTTTTTGCGGAATTTCATGCGGTAATCGTATGTGGTAAGCTCGAATCTCTCCAGGGCATTCGACAGAAAGACAAGAAGGACTAATACGCTCGCCATGACGCCAAGCGTCATCTTAACGAAGTCATAATAGCCCCTTCTCGCGTGCCTTCCTTTAAAAAGCATCCTGAGTTCGTTAGCCGTCGGTACTCTCATATCGTTATAATAATATCATAATAATTATACAAAAGCAAAGCTGCACCCGTAGGGCACCCTTAAGGGTGCCCTACGGCTGTGGATAACTTTAGTGGCGGAGAGTGGAGGATTCGAACCTCCGAGGCAGTTGCCCGCCTAGTGCTTTTCGAGAGCACCGGTTTCAACCACTCACCCAACTCTCCATCACTCACCCATCCTTCCGCATTTCAGCTGGAACCAATAATGTGTAAGCTATCTTCTTAATAAACTTAGGGGTCCTTTCAAGCTTAGATTCCAGAGTCTTATTGTAGAGCATGTACGATATGTGCTGGGCATAAAGATATGTGAGGTACTCACTCTTATTCTTAAGCGGTATCGTGTAGGCGAAATAACCTAAAAACGGTATTGCGGCAAAGAAGAGAACCGCCAGAGAATGTATACGCTTCTTCGGCATATCCCATTTTAAGTTGCAGTACATCCTGTTTCCCATAACCCACAAAACCCGCAGCGTAGAGCCTACCGGCAAGGGCAGGGGGATTGCGGTAAACCTTATGAGCGCCATGCTCATATGCACCCCTAAATTAAGCAGGATATATTTAGAGGCCTCGACCCATTCTTCGAGATGAGAGTTGATGTATGACTCTCTTTGTTTATCTATCTTGCCTTCTTTATGCATCCTCGCGGCTGTCTCCCGCAGGCTGGGCACGTGCTGGAGACTCTCTATTATCTTATTCTTCTTTCCCATGTGAACGCTTCCAGTATATACCGGTCCAGTCAATTTTTACTATCTTCTCATTTATACCGTGTGATTCGCGGTAATCAAGCACCGCCTTGCGGCAGGCGGGTATCGCGCCGAAATCATCTACTATGAGATATCCCCCGACGGAAAGTTTGGGATAGAGACTGCTCAACGCATCCATAGTGGACCCGTACAGGTCGCCGTCTAAGCGCACAAGCGCAAGCCTCTCTATCGGGGCTTGAGGCAGTGTATCTTTAAACCAGCCTTTAAGAAAACGCACCTGGCCGTCAAGGAGTCCATAGCGCTCGAAGTTCTCTCTGACCTTATCATATGGTATCGCCAGCTCTTTAGAGGTATAGAGCACGTCATCAGTATCTTCGGGATATCTCTCGGCATCAGGCCTGGGGCAGCCCTCAAACGAATCGGCTACCCACACTGTGCGGTCTTCTATGCCGTAGGCCTTTAAGATCGCCCGCATAAAGATTGTCCCGCCGCCCCGCCATACGCCGGTTTCGATAAGATCGCCCGGGATATTATTAGCGATTATATCCTTGACGCAAAACTGGATATTATCCAGCCTCTTTAAGCCGACCATTGTATGGGCCAGAGGAGATCTATCCTCACCGGTTATTCGTTTGCTCGCCTGCATCGGTTGAGGCCGCACTATCTGAAGCCCCTGTGCCTTAAGAAACTCCGTAATCTTTCTCTTTAACGGATTCTTCTTGGGAGACCATATGCTTACCTCTGCGTCGCCGTAAATCCAGTTGGTCAGACACTGCTTCATTAAATCCAGGTAGAGATTTTTTACGTCTTCCATATCGCGGCTTCCCCTTTTAAAAATAAAGCTTATAGGCCATAATCATAGTATTATACAGCCCTATTTTTCCTCTACGGCTTTTATGATAAAGGTGTAGTCAAGCCTGGTGTGGCTTTTTATCTTCAGGGGGGTCATCTTTTCATCTTTTGCTAACCAGAATGTAAATTTGGAAGGCGCGCCGGTAAGGACATAAGTGTCACATCTTCCCAAAGGCGTGCGGAGCATCTCTTCTTTCTTCAGCGTTACGTCAAATTCTTTTGTCGGCAGAATCACTTTAAATTTCTCATTTATGACGCCAGGGTTCGCCCGGTAACAATATGGTAAAAGAATAGCGTTGTAGATCGGGCCGCTCCGTTTTATCGTAAAGTCTCTCGGGAAAAACTTCTCTTTTTTCTTTATCCTGACGGTGAATGCCTTCTGATCGTACTCCTCCTCTATTTCCGTAGGGAAAGCGCCTATCCTCTTCACGTGCCGAAAGACCTTATAGGGGAGGAATGTCTCTTTATAGGCATAGATATCTTCAAAATCGCTAAAGGCGTGCAGGTTTGTCTCGAAGGTTATGTGGTAAAAACTCTGCCCGTCGATTATTTTATCGCCGTGGAATGTCAAAACGGATTTGCCGACTCTGATCATCTTGTAATAAACATTATATATCAATTTTTCGCCGGGATTAAAAGGTAATCTCTCTTCAGCCTTAACAGCCGGTATCTCTTCGCACTCCGGGAACGCCGGCTTTATATCAGACGCCTCGCTGTAAACAAACAATAAGACCGCCCCGCCGATTGTAAGGAGCGCTACGATTATAGATAAAATTCTCATCTTGATTCTTTAAATTCCTGCCTGAGTTTAAAAAGCGAACTTCTATGGCTCTAACCGGATCCAAATCGGCAAAGAGCCGTTACTACATTCTACACTATCTACTTCCAAAAGACTAAAGAATTCCATCTCTCGTCTTTGCCCAGGGTTTCTTGTACCTCTGAACACACTCTTTTTCTTGGTCTAGGCAAACATTAGGGCCACGCCCATTATGAGGACAAAGAACCCCCATATCCTGAAGAAGAGAATGGGCTTACTCTGCCACCAGCTAAGTATCTTTTCGGATGTCTTAGATGTGGCTAAGAGCGCGCCCTTTATCACAATAATAAGCCCTATTATCCCTACGATCTTTAAAAGAAACCCCTCTGCCCTTATAACACCCCCTATCAAGCTAAAGCCGAAAGCCATTATGAAGATAAATACTATCCATCTCAGCTTGCGCGTCATCTTCTTTTTCATGCGGTCGCGCAAAATCTGCGGCTTAATAATCCACAGGGCACCTAATAATATCCACATAATACCCAATATCCTGCTAAGCATGACTCCCTCCTCCGTCTTCTCCGGCTTAAGTTTATAAAAAGAGGCAGAGCGCAAAAATAGGCTCTGCCTTAAGTTGTGTCATAAAACATACAATCTATTCTCGGCATATCCCGCTAAGGACGGGATAAAGCCGTTTAGATTGCGCGTTTCTTTCTCTGCAAGGCCTTTGTCATCCTGTAACAGGCTTGTTGACGGGTTCTTCCCTCAGTCAAGTGGTTGCTGCAAACAGCGGCATATCCTTTTCTATTCTTTATCTTAAAAGTCGCTATACCTTTTTTGCCCCCCTTCATGCCGCACCTCTCAATTCTTTACTCTTCTTTCTATCTCTTCCTGGCCTTTCTTCTCCCCTGTCCCTTCCTGCCCTTTCTTGATCTGTTCCATTAGGTCCCGCGCAGCCTCTATCTTTCCGGTTTTCTTTTCTTTGCCAGCTTCAAAATCCACAAATTCTACATACGCATCTTCTTTAACCCTTAAGACATTCTTCATGCCCGTACCGAATCCTACTTCCACCCAGGAATCGTCGTCCGTCTTCAAGAGATCTCCCGGAGATAAGGCCAAACCCATGGCCGCGTCTTCCCATTTATCTGTGTTGGCAATCTTTATCTTGACATCGCCGTCCGTAGAGAGTATAACGGCCTCCTCTGCTGTTATGTAAACAGGGTTCTCTTCCTCTGCGCGGCTGTTATTGTTAAGAAAAATTATGGTAAAAACGGTTAAGGCTATAAATCCTATCAGATATTTTTTTTGCACTGCTTCCTCTCCTTTTTTTGTAGTTATATAAGTATACCTACAAAAGCATAAAGATGCAAGGTGCCGATCTTCACAAAATATTTTGTAGTCCGCGCTTCATCTTCTCAAAATCAAAAAGGGCGTTTTTGCGCTCAGCCGCCTATATGGTCTTTAATGCAACTGATCAGCCTCTTTGCGCTTACCGGTTTGGCCAAAGAATAAAAAGGCCTGTCTTCCACAATACCCTTTACGGTGCCTATTTCATCTGCAGCGATAAGCGCCGTTAAAAATATTATCGGAACGTCCTTAAGATTCTTATGTGATAAAATCCGGCGGGCCACGTCGCCGCCGTCAATCTCCGGCATAGCTATATCCAGCAAGATCAAATCGGGGTTAAATATCTCCGCAATCTCGACGGCCCTGACGCCGTCGGTCTCAGCCAGCGCCTCATATCTGCCGGTTGTCTCGAGTATCTTCTTTATGGTCTTGCCAAAGTCCTCCTCATCATCTACAATTAAAATCCTTTTCTTTCGCAATTTTTCCCACCTCCTATACGTCCCGCTTTCTAAAATGTAATAAACCGGTTTTTCTTATGCGCGGATTACCTGCTTAAACGATTAACTAATTTTGAAAGTTTCTTTGACGCGGCCTCCTGGCCCTTGGCAATGACCTCTCTCCCGCGAAAAAAATCCAGCATATTAAGATTGCGTATATCCGGGGATATTGTAATGTCTGCCTGTCTTATCTTAGACCTTACAAAAGCGTACTCCATAGTATAGACAGAGCTGATTAAGACATTAAACATGTTCGGGATCTCCTCGGCATCGACAGCGGGTGTCTTTTCAGAAGGCTGTGCGAAGCTTTTGATAAGCTCCTCTCTCGCCTTCTCAAGTTTGTCGCTAAGTATGATATTCGACATGCCATTTCTCTCCATGCTACCTTCTTTTAAGAATTCTGTCTTTGCCTGTTCAGGGGTTCTTATGACATTAGACGCTATCACAAATGTCGCGCCCATATTCTTTAACACATCCACGGGGAGCGGGTTCGAGAAACCCCCGTCGACTAAGAATCTTCCCTGGCTCTTGGTCGGGGTAAAGAGGACCGGCATGGCTATGCTGGCCCTGACCGCCTCAAGCACGGAACCTTCTGTAATCACTACCTGATCCCCGCTCTGCATATCAGTCGCTACTATGGCCAAAGGGATCTTCAGGTCCCTAAAATAGACGCCTCCTATTAAACTCTTAAGCCATTTCAGGGATTTTTCTTCACCGATGAATCCTTTAAGTCTAATAGCCAGATCGAGGCTTATCATCTCTCTCAGCTGTTTAGGGCGGGCCTCATAGATGGCCTTCTCGATATCGTCTACGTTGCCCGTAGCTGCGAAACAAGCGCCTACAATAGCGCCGGCGCTTGCGCCTGCTATCATATTTACAGGAATCCCTTTGTCGATAATGGCTTTGATAACGCCCACATGGGCCTCGCCTCTGGCCGACCCGCTGCTCAAGGCAAGGCCTATCTTAAGATTCTTCTTAAACCTCCTCAATACTTTTATAAAATCACTCTCTGCCATATTTATCTCCAAAGCTCTTCCTTCACTCCCGGTCGGGCGAGTCGGCTCTTTTTTTAAAAATACGCGCTATTCTCTCTTCAACCTTCGGATGCAGAAGAACTATCAATAGGCCGCCTATAATATTACCGATTGTCACCGGAATGAGATTCTTAAACATGATAAAAAAGTCTGATGCGAATCTTCCCTCCATCATAAGCCCGATGGGAAGAAAGTACATATTGGCGACCGAGTGTTCGTAACCGGAGGCGACAAAAATCATGATCGGGAAATAGATGCCTAATATCTTTCCCGTAAACGTTCTGGAGGCAATGCACATAATAACGGCAAGACAAACGAGCATATTACATAGAATCCCGCGGGACAACGCCTCCGAAAAAGTCAATTGCAGCTTTGCCCCTGCGATCTCAACCGCGGTTATCCCCGCGGGGTTTAAATCTCCGATATGCCCGAGCAGCCCTGAATTAAAGACAAACCAGCCGATAAGAATAGCCCCGAATAGATTGCCGAGATAGACCATAATCCAATTCCGCAGGACTTTGGTGAGGGCATATTTTCTATATATAAAACCTATCGTCATCAGGACATTCCCCGTGAACAATTCTGATCCGGGAATAAGTACCAGCATAAGTCCTACGCTAAAGACGCTTCCCGCGAGGAACCTTGCTAGGCCCGCATCTAATGTCCCGCCGCTCAATACCGCAATGGCCGCATTGGCGCCGAAGGCTACATATATCCCGGCCAGAATTCCATAGATAAATAACTCAAAGACCGTGGCGGTTGCCTTCTTTACTCCTATACGGCTTAATGCCCTGGATATCTCCAGAGGGCTTAAAAAAAGGCTTTCCATCATCCCTCCTAATCTCTATTTTTTTCTTACTATTCTTCGGTCTTTTATTTACTGATATGCCGCTCAATCTCTTGGATTAATTTTTCTACATCTACCGGCTTGGCTATAAAAGGGTAGCCGCCGATAACGCCTTCTTTGGCTTCGACTTCTTCTCTTCTTACAGTAGCGGTCAGAAATACGATCGGCGTCTCCTTAATCCCTTCTATTGTCCTTAACTGCCTGGCTACCTCATCCCCGCTTATATCAGGCATTAGTATATCAAGCAGTATTAAATCCGGCTTTATCTTTTTAGCCAATTTAATGCCTTCTTTTCCGCTTGTAGTCGTAATTACGTCGAAGGCGCTTTCCCTTTCCAGATTATTCTTTACAAAAAAACAAAAATCCTCTTCGTCGTCTATGAGAAGTATCTTTTTAGCCATATTATCACCCCCCGACGGTCTTTAAAGTAATAATGATTCTGGTGCCTTTGCCGAATTCGCTCTGTATTTTTATAAGCCCCTTATGGGCGTCGATTATATTCTTCGTAACCGATAGGCCCAGGCCGATTCCGCCCCTGGGGCTTTTTGTGGTAAAAAATGGGTCAAATATCTTATCCATATGTTCTTCGGGGATGCCAATACCCGTGTCTTCTATCTCTATAACAACAGGCCTTCCGCCGGCCTCAGAATCATCTCTATCTCTTCTTCTTACTCTCCGCCTGCGCCTAGCCTGATATGAACGAATCAGTAACTTTCCGCCGGTCGGCATAGATTGGATAGCGTTGAAAAATACATTAATAAATACCTGCTCTATCTTGCTTCTGTCTATTAAGGCCTTGGGTAAATCTTCTCTTAGCTCCAAAGTCGCCTCTATCCCCTTCTCCTCGAGCCTGTGCTTCACTAAGTCCAGTGAAACACTTAATACAGAATTTATATCATCTGGTCTTACCTTCAATTCCGCCGTCCTGGAAAAATCAATCAAACCGCGCACTATCTCATCGGCCCTCTTGGCGTTATTTTGTATCCTCCTAAGCGCGTCGGATATGTCCTTTCGCTTCTCGGGATAGAGTTTTTCTAAAAAGCTGATGCCCTGCAGTATTATCGCCATAGGGTTTTTTACCTCATGGGCGACGCCGCTTACCATCACGCCTAACGCCTTCATCTTGTCCGCCTGGATAAGCTGGGTCTGAAGCTGTTTTAATTTATCGTACGCCTCTTTCAGCGCCGTCTCCGCCTCTTTGCGCTCGGCAATCTCCCTGTTAAGCCTCTCTATTGAGACAGTTGATGACTTTAATTCTTTAGCCATCTTGCCGAAAGAATTGGCGAGTATTCCCAGCTCATCGTCTGTCTTGACCTTTACCTCATAATCTAAATCCCCCTTGCCGACCTTCTCTGTGGCCGCCAAAAGCGTCTCTATCGGCTCTATGAATCTCTCACTGAATTTATATGCCAAGAATATTATAATAAGTATCAAAAAAGGTGTAAGCAGTGCCCCTTGCAATAAAAGCCTCTTTGTGGGCCTAAATACCTCTTCAGCGCTCTGCGCCAGGCAGATCCACCATAATATCCTGTTTTCTAAAAAAAGAGGGTTGTCAACTTGCGCGTAGGTAATAAATATTTTTTTATTATGCATATAGGAGTCTGTCGTTATAAATCCTCTCTTTGTCTTGCTTGATATATTCTGAAAATCTCTTCTGCTAATAAATCTGGCGGTTTGGGGCTCAATGCCGCGGTGATATAATAAATAGCCGTTTCTGTCAACCAAGACCACATGACCGGTCTCGCCGATTTTAAAACCCTGCAGCGGCTTTAAAAACTGTTTTAACCCCACTACGGCTTTACAGATACCTATTATTTCATTCTCGCTGTTTTTCACCGGAGACGCTATAGTTATACCGAGAACGCCTGCGGATTTATCAAACTCTACATCGCCGATAAAAATCCTGCCGTCTCCCCCGGAAAAAGCCTCCTGCCACCACTCTTCATCCGCTTGATAGAAGTCCGATGTCCTGCGTGAAGAAGCGACTAATCCGCCTTCTTTATCGGTAATAAAGATCTCTGCTATGCTTTCGTCCTCTACGGTTATCTTTGCCAACCTTCTGCTCAGCGTGCTCCCCAAGTACTTTTTAATCAAAGGGCCGTCGGGAGAGGCATCGATCCATTCCTTGTCTCTTTCTAAAAGAAGCTGTTTAACGGCCGCGGGATCCATGGATTCATAATAGAGATTTGCGCCCCTAACGCTGAGTTTCCAGAATATGCTGTTCGAATAGACTTTTACTTTTTTCACCGCTTCATCAATCATCCTGTTTGTGGCGGCGGTGAGTTGTTTTGATATCTCAAAATGGTTTCTTGTGACCGTATTATAAAGCAGCCTATTACCGTTGAAATATCCCAGGCCGATACCTATAACCATGACAATAAACGCTACCAGGCTGAAAAAGAGCGCTGTTCTTAATCTAATATTCAATTTAAATTTAGTTCTTTTATTCTCTTCTGCCATCTTATAATCCGCCGGTTAAGATATCGTCAGAAACCATACAAAGAACATGCTACAAGATAACTCTTTTATTGTCAAGAAATTAGAGTTTCCATATATTGCGTGACTTTTTAGAATTTCTTACAGGACTTTCACATGATATGAATCAGATGTTTTTTTGGTGCGGCAGGCAGTTTTGGGGTCTGCGTTTTTGGGATCAGGCAGAGTTAGGGCCCATCCTTCCGGATGGGCCCTATTCTTTATTGTACCTTTTTTACGCTCTTGGCTTGTGGCCCTTTGGGTCCTTCTTCGGTCTCAAATTCAACCTCTTCGTTGTCTCTAAGGACTTTATAGCCTTCGCCTTCTATCGCGCTGTGATGGACAAAAACATCTTTGCTGCCATCGTTCGGCGTTATAAATCCGTAACCCTTCTGGTCACTAAACCATTTTACTTTTCCTTGCGCCATTATCTACTACACCTCCCTTCTTTACCTTGTAGCAAATAATAGCCGAATAAAAAAACCGTAAGGGAACTTTCTTACGCCTCACGGTTTTAGATCATTTCTCCTATTCTTTACTACACTTCATTTGTTCGTGAGTATTATACAGGAGTTCTTCCTATTTGTCAACTAAAATCTTAGACGGAAGATGGTGCCGTCCTTGTCTTTAACGGCTCTCTCTTGTTGCAATCAGATCTACTCCTAAGCGCAGGAAGTCTTCGATTATGATATCCCCTATGCGTACGGGTTCGCTTATCCTGATTCTTTTAATCTCTTTCATCGCTCTTTTGATATCGCCTTTTGGGATAGGCCGGTCGGTCCTCACGGGGACCATTCTCAAAGAGAACCCTTCGGCCAGGACAGTTGATGTAAGTATCCTGGTAGGATCTTCTATTTCGGATACGGCGTATTCTTCGCCTTTCGGGCATTCGTTGCCGGTTATCTTAACGACCTTGCGGCCTTCTACGCCCACTGATAAGACGCACCCCTTGGGACAATCGATGCACGTCACTTTCCTAATCATCTTAAGGCCCTCAAATATTCAGCGGCAAGGCGTCCCGCGATCACGCTGTCGCGCGAAACCGAATCGACAATATCATATACCTTGAAGGAATTGCCGCACACAAATAATCCCGGTATCGACGTTCTATTCAGTTCTTTTGACACGGGGGAGTTTGTCTTTTTATCCATCCTGACGCCTGCCATCTCTATGAGTTCGTTCTCGGGGATAAGCCCCACGGATATAAGGACCGTGTCGCACTCAAACTCTATCTCCGCGCCGGGTATATCATTAAAATCGCCGTCAACCCTGACAGCGCTAATCTTTTCGACCCTCTCTTTACCGTAAATCTTTGAGATCCGGTGGTTAAAATAGACGGGGATATCAAAATCCTCAACGCATTGCACAACATTGCGGAGAAGCCCCCTGGTCTCTTTCTGAATTTCAATAACGGCCTTGACCTCCGCGCCCTCCAGCATAAAGCGCCGCGCCATGATCAGGCCGATATCGCCGGAGCCGGCGATTACAGCCTTCCTGCCCGGTAATAGGCCTTCGATATTTATTAATTTCTGGGCAAGCCCCGCGGAGAATATACCCGATGGCCTCGTGCCGGCAATATGTATCATCTCGCGTGTCTTCTCTCTGCAGCCGGTAGCCATAATAAGGGCCCGGGCCTTTACATTCTCTAAAACGCCGGGTTTTATAAAGAAGAGTCTCTTATCTTCTTCCAGGCGCACCACAAACGACCTTAAGCTGACTTCTATCTGCGGCGCGCTTCTGATCTTTTCAATAAAACGGTGGGCATATTCAGGGCCTGTTAAGACTTCTTTAAAATATTCGATGCCGAACCCCGTGTGGATACACTGATTCAGTATCCCTCCGAGACAATGATCCCTTTCAAGCAGCAAGATATCCTCTACGCCGTTTTCGTGCGCGGCAATAGCCGCCGCCATTCCGGCAGGCCCTCCCCCCACTATGACTAAATCCCTTTCAATCATCGGTTCTCGTCTCTTTTATTATCTCCGATTCGGGGCCTCTCTTTGTTATCTTTTTAAGCGGCCTCTCTGTCTCCTCAGAGAGGATCTTTAAAAGCCTGGTAGTGCAAAAAGTGCCGTGGCACCTGCCCGCCTGGGCGCGCGTTCTGAATTTTATCCCGTCAAGCGTCCTCGCCCCGCGCCTTATGGCGTCTCTGGCCTCCTTGGCGGATACCATTTCACACCTGCAGACGATGTCCCCGTATGAGGCATCCTTTTTTATAAACCTCTCTGTCTTTGCTAAGGGAATATCAAAAAGATGGATTGTCCTTTCGCGATGCCCCTTGAAGATAAGTTTTCTCTTAAGCGCAAGGCCCTCTCTTTTTAAAATGTCTACGACTAAGAGCGCTATCGAGGGGGCGGCCGTCAGGCCCGGCGACTGTATCCCCGCGACATTGATAAAGCCAGGGACCTTATCTTCGTGGCGTATGATGAAATCATCCCCCGCAACAGGCCTCAAGCCCGCGAAATAGGCGATGATGTCATCTTCGCTTATGGAGGGGACCATCCTCTGCGCCGCGGCGAGCACTTTTTTTAAACCCGCGTCTGTGGTCGAGAGGTCCTCTTTATCGTCTATCTCTTCGGCCGTGGGGCCGATCATCGGATTGCCGTCGGATGTCGTTATAATCAAGATACCCTTGGAGGTCTTTGACGGCAGGGGAAAGAGGAGATGGTCTGTTATATGCTCCCTCTTCTTATCAAGAAGGAACTCCTCGCCCTTGCGGGGTCTTATCTTGAAGTCATCAACGCCCGCCATTTTTGATATCTCGTCCGCGAAGAGCCCGGCGGCGTTAATAAGATATCTTGTTCTGAAGACGCCTTTGGATGTGTATACTTCAAAGCAGGCGCCGCGCGGGGCTATCTTTTCTACTTTGGTCATTGTATAGAATTTCGCGCCGTTTTTCTTAGCGTTCTCTGAAAGGTCGTATACAAGGCGGTACGGGCTTACTACGCCCGCGGTAGGGGCGTAAAGCGCGGCTACGGCCTTATCACCTAAGTTCGGCTCGTTCTCTCTAAGCCAGGCGCTATTGACAATCTTTAACCCGGGAACGCCCAGCGCCTCGGCTTCTTCTTTTAACCGTAAAAGGCGCGTTCTCTCTTTCTCTTCGAAGGCAATTATCAATTCACCGACTTCCTTAAAATCCACTCCCAGTTCTCTGCATATCTTCCTTGTAAGGATATTTCCCTGAACGCACAATCTGCCCTTAAGCGAGTGGGCGGCGTTCTGGGTGCCGGGATGTATGATGCCGCTGTTAGACTTTGAAACACCGAAAGCGAGTTCCTCCTCTTTCTCAACCACCCCTATACGCAGCTTATACCGGGAGAGCTCACGCGCGATCGATGTCCCAATAACCCCTCCGCCTATTATCAGCGTGTCAAATACATTCATATGGAATTGGTTTTTTCCGTGATTACTTTAAAGGATAGGTAGAGAGCGTCCTTCTGACCGCATCCAGCCACTCTTTATAGAGGTCTGACGCTCTCTTTCTTGACACTCTCGGGCTGAATACCCTTTCTCTCTTCCAGTGCTTTTTTATCGCGGATGCGTCTTTCCAGTAACCTGCGGCAAGCCCTGCCAGATACGCGGCGCCAGAGGAAGTGGTCTCAATAACTTTAGGCCTTATAACATTGATTCCAAGGATATCCGCCTGAAACTGACAGAGGAAATTATTTACTACCGCGCCGCCGTCTACTTTTAAGTCTTTGATCTTCAGGCCGGAATCCTTCTGCATAGCCTCGAGGACGTCCTTCGTCTGGTAGCACATCGCTTCGAGCGCGGCCCTTACGAGATGGTCTTTCGTTACCCCTCTCGTAATGCCAAAGATGCTGCCCCTCGCGTTCTGGTCCCAATAAGGGGCACCGAGACCTACGAGGGCAGGTACAAAATATAGACCCGCGTTATCCTTAACCGACCTTGCCATCTTTTCAGACTCTGAAGCGGCGGCCAAAAGCTCCAGCCCATCGCGCAGCCATTGGATAGCGGATCCTGCGACAAATATCGCTCCCTCAAGCACATATACGGGCTCACCCGTGATGCCGCAGCCTAAAGTAACGATAAGCCCGTGCTTAGAAAGAGGGCGCTGCCTTCCGGCATTGAGCAGAACAAAAGATCCCGTGCCGTAGGTATTCTTCATGGTACCGGGCTTGAAACACGCCTGTCCGAAGAGGGCTGCCTGCTGGTCGCCGGCTATCCCGCATATAGGGACCCCGGAATTCAGCCTGCCGGTCTTGACGGTCTTACCGAAGAGACCTGATGATTTCCTGACTTCAGGAAGGATCTCTTTCGGGATGCCGAATCTTTTAAGTATCTCTTCGTCCCATTTCAATCTATCGATATTAAAAAGCATCGTGCGCGATGCGTTTGTATAGTCCGTGGCGTGGACCTTCCCGCCGGTTAATTTCCAGAGGATCCAGGAATCGGTAGTGCCGAAACAGAGCTTACCTTCTTTAGCTTTCCTTAATGCGCCTTTTGTCTTTTTCAAGATCCACTCTATCTTGGTTGCTGAAAAATAGGCATCTATAGGAAGGCCTGTTCTCTTTCTAAAAAATTCTCTATTGCTTCTCTTTTTTTTCAGCTGGTCGCAGCGGCCGGCCGTCCTCCTGCACTGCCAGACGATCGCGTTATAAAGAGGGCTGCCTGTATCTTTGTGCCAGACTACAGTCGTTTCGCGCTGATTTGTAATACCTATCGCGGCTATTGACCCCTTCGGTACTCTCTTAAGAACGCTCTGGACGGTGCTATTGACGCTCTCCCATATCTCCCGGGGATCATGCTCGACCCAGCCGGGCCTTGGAAAATACTGCGGGAATTCCTGATAAGCGCTTGCTGCAATCCTGCCGTTTTTATCATACAAAAGAGCGCGGCTGCCCGTCGTTCCCTGGTCTATAGATAAGATATACTTCACAGTCTCACTCCGTATCTTCCTAGTATATTATTATAGATTACCAATAACGTAAAGCCAAATAAAATAGATCCCAATAAGAATAAATATAATGCCGGTGATCTTCCTTGTGTAGCGTTCAAAGGTCTTTGCCTTATCGAACCATTTTGAAATGGACTTGACCCCTAATGTTATGCTTATAGCAAAAATGATAACGGGAATACCAGTGCCTATTCCATAAAAAAATGGCAGCGCTATTCCATATTTACTATTCAAGGCAAGGGGGATTAAACTGCCGAAGAATAATGCCGCCGCAATCGGGCAAAAAGAGAGGGCGAATATCATTCCGAGCATAAAAGAACCCCTTACGCCTGCTTCGGCCAACGCGCTCTGTCTGCCGTGCGATAGGGAGAGACTCGGAATGTTAATCTTTATTATATCTAACAAAAATAATCCCGCGATTAACAGGATAGGGCCGAGTATTTTATTCATATATTTCTGTAAGAAATTGGCTGTTGCGGGAACGCCAACCAGTGAAGTCACGATAATAGTTCCTAAAAGAGCGTATGTCAATACGCGCCCGAGAGTATACGCGATGCTTGACTGCAGCACAAGTTTGGGGTGGTTTATCTTTTTGGAAAGATAAGAAACAGCGGCAATATTTGTAGCGAGAGGACAGGGGCTTATTGAAGTAAGAATGCCGAGCCATAAAGCAGAAATAAATGTTAATAGCGCCTGAATCACTGTCACCTATTCCTTTAAGTAGCCGTTGATTTCGTCTGTAACGTATTCAAGGAATCTGTCTTTGTCTCTTACGTATTCCCATATCTTCGCAAGATTCTTGTGTCGGCTTTCTTTACCATCCTCAACCTGTGAAATTACAAGGGCCTTTGTAAAAAGTTGATACTCATTGATAAAATGCTCATTCTCTTTTTCTTCAACGTTTACTCTCTTAAAAGTAAGCGTGCCGTTCTCCAGTTCATTAGGAAAGTTATTCTCGATCGCCTCTTTTGCATATTTCTCCATTTTATGACATGTGGGGCAGCGGGCGCTGCCGTGAAAATAATAAGCGATTACCTTGCTATCAGCGGCGAATCCCGAAACAGCGCTGCTTGTAAAAATTACCAAAAGAAGGGATGCAAAAAATCGTCTTATCCTAACCACTTTTTAATCTCCTCTGATGACGGTATCTTCCCCGAAGATTTAACTTCGCCGTCTACGACAAGTGCGGGTGTCATCATGACGCCGTATTCGGTCATTTTGTCCATATTCTCAACCTTTATAACTTCTGCCTGGACTCCTTTTTCCTCTACCGCCTTTTTTGCGTTATCATAAAGCATCTTACATTTTGGGCATCCCATTCCAAGAACTTCGATCTTCATATCCTTCCTCCTCTATCCGCTTATTGTTCCGAATATCAGACCGCAAATTGTAGCCATAATCACAACTAAACTTACATAGACAACCGTCTTTCTCGCTCCTATTACACCTCTTATAACAAGCATATTCGGTAGGCTCAATGCCGGACCCGCTAAAAGCAATGCCAGCGCCGGCCCCTTGCCCATGCCGGAACCTATAAGGCCCTGGACTATCGGCACTTCTATCAGGGTGCAAAAATACATGAACGCGCCTATCAAAGACGCGAAGAAGTTGGCGAAGAGTGAGTTGCCCCCTACTAACATACCCACAAATCTTGACGGGATAAGCCCTTCTTCGCCGGGCCTGCCAAGAAGGAATCCCGCAATCAGTATACCTAAAAAGAGCAGGGGCATAATCTGCTTTGCGAAATCCAAACTTGCCCCTGTCCAGTTTTTCAGTTCCTGTCTCTTAAACCACTTGACTATCATGATTACCAAAGCGATCATCAGAACGAAAGTTATATGCCATTTATAGTCAAAGATTGCCCCATACAAACCCGGCCTTCCTCCATCCGGCTTGGCCCAGTTAGCAAAGACCAAGATTGCAATCATAGACACAAAATAGACGCCGTTCTTCCATAAGGGCCTTGATTCCTTTACCTCGTCAAGTTGAAACTGGCCGCTTACCTGCCTTTCTCTCTCTTCTTTTATGAAAATAAAGTGCATCAATAGTCCTATAAGAATACTGAACAAGATAGCCCCTATCGCTCTCGCCAATCCCAATTCCCAGCCAAGTATCCGGGCAGTCATAATAATAGCCAAAACATTTATGGCGGGGCCCGAATAGAGAAACGCTATCGCGGGTCCTAATCCTGCGCCCTTTTTATATATCCCTGAAAAAAGAGGCAGCACCGTGCAGGAACATACAGCCATAATACTTCCTGAAACCGAAGCGACGCCGTAGGCCAATATCTTCTTTGCCTCTGCTCCAAAATATTTAATAACTGATGCCTGGCTTATGAAAACAGATATAGCCCCCGCTATAAAAAATGCGGGAATAAGACATAAGAGGACGTGTTCCTTCGTATACCATCTTGTCAAAGCGAGCGCTTCATAGAACGGGCCCTTAAAAGGGATATAATCGAGAGGTAGATAGTAAAACAATAAAAAGCCGAACAGTATTAAGAATAATTTATTTTTGTTTTTCACCTTGTTCCCTGTCTTCCGGTTATTATGCTTATTTAAATAATCTCATGGAATGATATTTTTGTCAAGGAGGTGTTTGTTTTGAAAGTGTACCCTATGTGACTAGTATTTGTGCTATTTGTGGCGGTGGTATCTGCGGCGTCTATGCCTGCGGAATTTGTTGCGTCTTCTTTGTCTTTCCTGGTGCGATTTTGGGCTCTGTTGATATCTTGACTCTTCAATAAATCTTTCTTTTGGAAATTCAGGGTGTTCTACTATCGGCAAGGCAGTCTTAATAAGCCTTTCAATGTTTCTGATATCCTTGCCCTGCTCTGGTGTCGCGAAAGATATAGCGCGGCCTTCGTGCCCCGCGCGGCCTGTGCGGCCAATACGATGCACATAATGCTCAATGTCATCCGGGAGATTATAGTTTATAACAAGCTCTATACCTGTAACATCGATGCCCCTGGCAGCAATATCAGTGGCAACAAGTATCTTATACTTTCCTGATTTAAAACCATCAAGGGCCTCTCTTCTCTGGGCAAGCGAACGGTTTGAGTGAATCTCAGCAGCCCTGTGGTTCATCCGCTGTAAGCCGCGTGTGATCTTTTTAGCGCCTATTTTTGTCCGGGAGAAGATAAGTACCGGCCCGTGATAGCGGTCAAGCAGCTTTATTAAAAGCTGGCGCTTTGAGCTCTCCTTAACAATAAAGACTTCCTGTATGATGCGTTCCGCGGTAGTTCCTGAAGGGGCGACCTCAACGTGTATAGGGAGCTTCATGTGGGCGGCTGCCATTCTTACGACTTCTCCTGGTATAGTTGCGGAAAAAAGCATGGTCTGTCTGTTTCGTGGAATAAATTTAATAATTCTTTCAATCTGCGGCAGAAATCCCATGTCAAGCATACGATCCGCCTCATCCAAAATCAGGACATTTACATTAGCCAAATCAACTGTGCGTCGTTCCATGTGATCGACAAGACGTCCGGGGGTGGCAACCAGAACACGCGGGTTCTTTCTTAAGCTTTTTAGCTGCAGATGCATGGATGCGCCGCCTATAATAACAACTGTCCTTATGCCAAACGACGGGGCAATCCTCTGAAAGACCTCATTGACCTGAATAGCGAGTTCCCTGGTAGGTACAAGAATCAGCGCGCGCCCCTTTCTCTGGGAAAGGCGCTGAATAATAGGAATGGCAAAGGCGAGTGTCTTGCCGGTGCCGGTCTGCGCAACTCCTATAATATCTTTGTCTTCTATGGCAATAGGTATGGCTTTATGTTGAATCGGCGTAGGGACCGTAAACTTCATTCGATCCAGTATATCCAGTATTCTCGGGGCAATCCCAAGGCCGTAAAAGGAAGCGCTTGTCTGGTGCTGCGTTTGTGTCATTGTAGTCAATAATAACACTCTTGGATGGCATTGTATACAACTATTATTTCCTTACTCTAGGTTATAGATGCGGGCGGCGTTGTCGCGGCCTACTTTCCTTGCAAGGGGCGGCGGAAGCTGGTTGAGAACACTCCATGTTTCATGGAAAGAGTCCTGCGGCCGCGTCTTGCCTCCGGCGCCCTGGATGAATTCGTCGCTTCCCATCATCAACCTGTCCGGATATTCGCTTATGAATTGCAGCCATTCCGGATGAATATTCTTACGCCTGTCAACAATGCGGTTAAGCATTGTGCCGCCCTCGCCTATTCTGAATAGGCGCCTCTCAATCCGCATGGATAAGTAGAGATTTGGGTGGGCCTTAAGAAGGCGCCTGAAGAGTTTGATATCCATAGTGCCGAGATTATCCCAGCCAATATGCTGCCATACGATCTTCGCCTTGCGGTTGTGCGCGAGGAGCCGTTCAAGGCCCGGGATGTTCGCCTTGATAACTTCAGGATTGCGGGAGCTTGTCCGGAGCAGCCCCTCAGGTGTATACATATCTTCAGGGACCGCCTCCATATGCAGGTCTATAGGAATAGAATGACGCGCGGCAATATCTGCCAGAAGCAGGTAGAGCGGGTGATCCGGCTGGACCGCTGAGTAGATATGCTGCTCCTGCATCGATAGGTGCAATGCCGCCGTCTCTCCGAAGGCCACGATACCTAAATTAACCAGCGCCTCTGCCCTTTTTGTAAATGCTTCCTTAACGGCGGGTGTTACTTCTTTACCGCTGTATCCATGGATCATCGGGTTCAGCGTGTTTCCGCCTCCGGCAACAAAGATGCGCCCCGGATAGCGTTGCGCAAGTTTCAGAAAATTCTCGGGTGTATCGCTGCTGCGCCTATCCGCATTCTCTTTTGACTTCGGGGGAGGCATAATGACTGCCATCTCAACACCCATCTCATTCATCATGTAGATAAGATTGTCTAAGACTTCTCTGTAATATGCTCCTGTTGAGCCGCTGCGCCGTTTGGCCATCGCGCCTTCCCTGCCCATAGCGCCTAGATGAACATGTGTATCTATATACCCCGCCCCTTGTTTCGCTCCATATTCCGCGCATACCTCAACGCTAGCAGTAACCAACGCTAAAGCAATGATTATACTATTTCTTATCCTCATAATCCGCTCCTATAGACAAAAGTATACCCAAGAAAACCAGAATTTGCAATATAAAAGCGGAGGGCGGGGAGTCTCGCAAGCACAATTTCCTACAAAAAATAAAAGGCGGAGAGTTATCCACTCTCCGCCGCTTAATATTTTTAAATAACCCTAACGCGAGAGACGCAATAGCTCTTATAATGCCTCTTGCGTCTCTTTCAGAAGACGTATGTTAAAGGCGTTCGGCCCTTTGTACGTTTTTTCAACTTCGAATTCGACCTTCTGGTCTTCATCCAGCTTGTCAAATTCAACATCTACAAGGCTCCTGCGGTGAAAAAATATCTCCCTGCCATCTCTGGCGCTGATAAAACCGAACTCTTTATGGCGTATGACCTTTTTTATGGTTCCGGTATAGACCATGCTCCACTCCGTTTCTGAGTTATACCTTCTTTACATTTGTGGCCTGTGGTCCTTTGGGTCCTTTTTCGACGTCGAACTCAACATCCTCGCCATCCCTCAAGCTCTTGAAACCCTCGCCTTGTATTGAATTGTGGTGGACAAAAACGTCTTTGCTTCCGTCATCGGGTGTGATAAACCCGTAGCCCTTCTGGTCACTGAACCATTTTACTTTGCCTTTTGCCATTATTATTTTCACCTCCTCTCTTAGGAATCCTAACAGATAACCTATAAAAAAACCGCACGGCGAATCTTCTTCACCTTGCGGTTAAGATTTTCTCCTAGTTTCCTGCAACTACTTCTGTAACATAGTATACAGCAAACTGCCTCAATTGTCAACGCTTATATTTTTATAGTAGCCGTAGGGCACCCTTAAGGGTGCCCTACGGCTGTGGATAACTATTATCCAAATTTTTACCATAAACTTGCTGCCTTAGGTACGGACAGGCGATCTAGTAGGGTTAGAGCGTTCTTTTTACATACCGACCTACATATACCACACCCACAGCATTTTTTATAATCGACCTTAGCTTTTTTATTAACGGTATCGTATCCCAATGCTTCAAATGGGCATATTTTAATGCATGCTTTACAACCATTGCATTCGTCCTTGTCTAGCTTGATAATGTATTCAGCTTTAAAAAAAATTGGCGTTACTTCCTTGTACATCTTTAACGCAATACATCCGGTATTGTCGCAGTTGCATATAGCGCCTATAAACGGCGTTTTAAGCGTCCAGATGCTATGAAATGATCCTTTGCTCTCCTGTTCTTTCATAAAATCCAAAGCGCTTGCTTTATCCATTTTTTCAAATTTAGCAATATTCGGGCCTCCGAAATAAGACTGATTTACCAGCTTAATAGATTCTGGTTTTATAGTTATTACAAAACATGTCCGCATTTCTTTTCCGACTGTAACCTTACAGCAAATACATGGAATTCTAACAATAGAGCTTGTTATTGATAATACTTTTTCAATATCTTCAATCGGGATTACCTGCCCCCAATGATCATTAATAGCTCTTCGCTTTATAATCGCTTTTAACGAAGGGCCGATTATAGGTATATTTAACGGCAGGCTTTTAACAAGATTGAAGTACTTTTTATAACCCTCATCAACACCGTAAAAAAACTTCCTGACGTATATCCTTCTATTAATATCGCTCACAAGATCTTGACTATAATTTTTTACATTGAGATACCACTTCTTACCTTCGCCATGTTTTATGCAGAATTCACACATATATTTTAACCTTTAAGTGATTGGGGGTGATTAGGGACAGGGCCCACAATTTTTTTGCTTGGGTTCTAATACAACCTTTAGGGATTCTTTTGCATCTGAAACAATTTTAAAACCTTCCTGGATTTCTTCTAATGGTAATCTGTGTGTTATCATATCTTTAACATTTATTTTTCTATTTTTAATCAAATCCAGGGATTCTTCCAGATCGACAGGCGCTGCTCCATAGGATGATGTGATTGTTATTTCATTTCTCCAGAAATCCGCGATTGGGATCTTAATTTCTTTATCAGGAATTGCAAAAAATAGTATGACACCGCTCCTATCTATGGATTTAAATGCCTCTTCCACGGCCTCAAGGGCGCCTGTGCAGATTATTATCCGGTCTGCCTTAATATTGAAGCCCTGCCTTGCATCTATAATTTCATCTGCGCCAAATTCTTTTGCTTTATTTAGCCGATACTCATTTATATCAGTCGCGATAACCTCTGCCCCTTTTAATTTAGCCAACTGAATATTCAACAGGCCGGAAACACCGCTGCCCAGAATCAAAACAACCTGACCCTTTTTTACATCAATTACCCTTTGCCCTCTTATCGCGCAGGCTAAAGGTTCGATCATTGTGCCTTCCTCATAAGAGACAGCCTCTGGCAAGACATAGATGCCGGTATCAACATTTATCTTCGGGACTCTAACAAATTCACTATAGCCGCCGGGGTCATAATTGCCTTTATGCAGTGTGTCGCATGCCGTATGATTATCCGCCAGACAATATTTGCATTTATCGCAGGGGACATGATGACTTACAAAGACTCTCTGGCCGGTTTTGTATTTTTCTGATTTAGATTCGACTATTTTGCCGGCGATTTCATGACCTAAAATACGAGGGGCTTTCTTAATCCTATACCATTCCATAACATCTGTTCCGCAGATTCCGCTGGCTAATACTTCTACCAATAGCTCACCGGGGCCAATCTGTGGCGTCGGCTGCTCCCCCAGCCGCACATCTTGGTTGTTATAATACGTCGCTATGCGCATGCCGCTTTCTTATTTTTAACATTATTAAATAATTCGTGAGCTTTTTTAACAGTGGCTTTTTCGTGAACAATCGCGCGCAAGGCTTGAGCCATAGCCACCGGATTCGCGTCTTGCCATACGTTTCTGCCCAGATTTATGCCGATAGCGCCTTTCTCTATACCGTCGTAGACAAACTCTAATACCTCAAGTTCTGATTTGCATTTCGGCCCGCCTGCCATAACTACCGGAACGGGGCAGCCCTTTACAACCTTGTCAAAGTCTTTTTCGCACCAGTAAGTCTTTACTACCCGCGCCCCCAGCTCGGCAGCAATTCGACAGCTTAAAGCAAGGTAACGCGCTTCTCTTTTTTCTATCTCTTTACCGACAGCTGTTACAGCCATCACCGGAATGCCGCAGTCTTCGCACTCGTTGACGACCTTCGCAAGATTAAGCAGCGTTTGGTGTTCATAATCACTGCCGACGAAGACTGAGACGCCGACTGCAGCAGCGTTGAGGCGAATGATCTCCTCTATAGAAGTAGTAATACCTTCATTAGCCAGGTCGTTGCCTGTCATACTGGTGCCTCCGGATATCCTTAAGATTATGGGCTTACTACACCCGGCATCTACACATGAACGCAAGACTCCGCGCGTGACAAAGAGCGCATCGACAAACTTGAGAAGCGGCTTGATAGTCTTGCCTGGTTCCTCCAAACAGCGGGTAGGCCCTTGAAAATATCCGTGGTCTATCGGTAAAAAGAAACAATGTCCGTCTTCTTGAATAAGTTGGCTCAGCCGGTTCTTAATCCCCCAATCCATTTGTACACCTCCATTATTAACGTTTTTTTGCTGTTTCAGGCCTGATAATTAAATAACCTTTTTTTAAGAGCCAGTGATGAAATTGATAAGTGGTATATTTGCAGCCCTTTTTACATACCTCTCTTATTTTTTCATATTCATCTGAACCCTGCTCTTGGGCATCCAGCTCTAACTGTACAGGGCACCTCACATCTTTACAGAATTCTCTCCGTCTATAATCTATAAATCCTTTTATTGCTGTCATATTAGCTAAGATTATACTACTTTAAGCAAAAAATCCCAAGCAAAATAGGTGCTTTGGGGTGATTGGGGACAGATCCCCCTTATTTTTCATACTATCTATTCAAAAATTACCTGTTCTGTTTTACGGACTGTATTTTGGACAATATGGCGGAAACCGCTGCGTTGGCGGTGCCCTGATTGCTATATCTTCCCATGGCATGTACGTTATA
The DNA here is from genome assembly GCA_016783555.1 of Candidatus Omnitrophota bacterium. GTDB lineage: Bacteria > Omnitrophota > Gorgyraeia > JABMRJ01 > JABMRJ01 > BS750m-G22. The sequence continues at coordinate 23,433 of JADHWH010000025.1, forward strand.
TGACAGGCCTGACGGAAAGCGCACCACCCAGTCTGAGGAAAATTCGTCTGAACGTTCTGTTGTCACGGTGGGATTCGCCCCAGCTTGACTTAAGTCAAATTCTTTCGAGCCATTTTCATTATATACGGCTACAGTTATTGAATTTTCGCATTCTACATTTACATACTCACTACTCATATCGCTCATGCGAGGGCCGCTGCCGTAATAATCCGCTCCTACATAGTCCGGACCCCATTCCATGTCTGCCCTGCGTGCCCCAGCAACATTATCCGGCAAAAGGATATCAGCCTCGCTTAAGGATATCTTTTTTGTAGAAGGCACGATTTCGTCGCAAACCGCTTCAGTATATGGGGAGATGGCCTGCCCTACAAAAGGAACGGGCGGATCCGCAAGAGTCTTGCAACCAACATTAGCGGCATCCTGGATATTTCCATCGCTCAAATGCCCTAAGGCTTCTTTGCCAGATTTTAAACTTCCCACTGCTTCGTCAACAGTGGCTTCCTTGACAAAACCAGCCGGATCCTCTTTGGCGCGCAGCGCCCGTTCGTAATTTCTGTCCGCGCCATCCTTGCTAACCCTTCTAGTCCTTTGAAAAACCGGTTTGAACTTTTCCGCGCCCCAATCGATTGCGCTCTTTGTACCGCTACGGATTTTTTGTCCAATATCGCGCATGCTGTCGCGCCAATCGGCCAGACATACGTCACACATAGAGAAAACTATTATAGTGATACCCAATAAAAGAGCTAGCGGCCTTTTCCACTGCTTCACGGCTACCCCCTTTTTTTAATCTGCTTCAAGCGTATTATTCCACCCAAAGAAACAAAATACCCATAAACACAACAGTAAATACTGATAACCCAATAAGATCATTTAGTTTGAAACCATAAGAGATCATAAAAAAGAGAAATACATTATAAAGGATACCAGCGCATGTTAATATAATTTTTCGCTTTCTGCTGAAAGGGCCATTATTAATCTTCATCATCCACCCCCTATTTACGCAAAGTATACCCGCTAAAAAACCCAAATGCAAACAGCCGTTTACAGCTCGAACTTGCTTTTGTCTACTCTCTTAGTTTTAGAAAATTTTTCTTTAACCCCGTCCAGGGTATCCTGGAGGGCCTTGAATATCTTCTCCACCTCTTCCGGCGTGGATTCGTAGCCGGGACCCGCCAGGTTCCCCATCAGCTCTATTTTCTTTATAGCGTTCGTCACCCTCTGCGTCGCCAATCTCTTAAACTTGTCGTGCTTGTTTTCAGCTTCTGCCATGTCTTACCTCCTTTTTAAAAATTGGATGTGTGTATATGGGGACTGTCCCCTATTATCGCCTATTCTTGCGATAGGCCAAGACTACTATGACAACAGCGCTAAAGAAAATAAGATTCATTATATTAAACGCTCTCCAGACACGATCTGAAGAGCGTAGCGCCTCCGGCGCCATAAGCACAAAACATATCCATACCCCCAGCGCCCAAAATATGCTAATATCGCTGGAAGACCTTCTCTTTATAACCCTCACAATAAGCGGTATATTCCACAGAGGCAGTATAATTGCTGCCACAAACGCTATTTTCTCCAACATCTACAAGCCTCCCTAAGCTGTAGCTCACATCTAGATTCTACAACTTCGCTTCAATAACTCCATCCGATAACACCCAATCCTGCACCTTTTCTTATGCTTACCTCCGAAGCATCAAAGGCATTGTCTTCAAATTTCTCCTTTAGCTCACTCCACAATCTCCTCATGCCATCACATTGCCTAATATCATCTAATACCAGATAACGGGGATTCAGTTTACCGGTATAAATATTTATGTTATTTCTCGTATGCTCATACTCATGCACCGAGTCGATATAAATAAGGTCTACCTCACCATCAAAAGACTTTACTGCTTTTTCTACAACCTCATTACTTAGTGAATCACCCTGTATCCTCTTAATATGGGGATATTTACTAAAACCATCCTCATTTTTACGTGTAATGTCCACTGTTACTATTCGGCTTTTAGCGATGTCATCCTCATGTAAGCCCTTACTAATCGCCATAATAGAGCCGCCGTAATTCGTCCCTATCTCAAGAATTTGAGTAAGTCTCTGTAGTCTGACAAGTCCTGCTAGAAAAAAATAATAGTTGGTCGGGCGGTTAATAAAAGAGCACGGCCCGGTTGTCTCGCCATAATGACAATTGGAAAGATCTATATTGGTCCCCACACTCATGGCATCTTCACAAATTGTCTTTAAATATCTCTCTTTTGTCTTTTTCATCGTCTTATCAGATATATGGGGACACCCTAAGACACTTTCAATAAATTGAGCCCTGTCTTTGGATCAAACCCTTTAGTAGCTTTAACGTCCTTAAGCTCAAAGACAATGGCCTCTATTACCAGGAATACTTCTGATTTGCCGCGTATGCAGCCTGTAAGAGCCTTGAGCTTCTTGCCCATAGCGCCATGTATGTGCAGCTGCGGCCCCTTAGCATTAGCAAAGATAGTGCCTATGCCCAATGTCTCCCAGGCATCCTTAAAAGCTACCTTATTGGGCAAGGGCGGCAATACAGGCTTTTTGGGTCCGGTAACGAGATCTCCCTTCTTGAGCGCGCCAATAAACATAATAGTAGCTGCCTTTACCTTCTCTTTTTTAGCAAAGGCCTTAAGTTTATCGAGTAATATATCCCCGTCATCAAATTTCAGTATAAAAACCCTGCCAATCCTGCCTTTAGTGTATTTCATCTTGCGCTATGCCTTCTATTATGGTACAACTTACTACAATTCTAGGGTGTCCCTTTCTGAGACTGTTGAAAAACTCCCCTTATTTTTGCTCTTTTTCGTCGAAAATATGGTATACTATTATTGATGTTTACCGACGAGAAAGGAGCAAAATATGTTAAAGCGCAATCAATATAATTGTGACCTGTTCTCTAAAAGATACATAGACTGCATGCTTCCTAAAGGCCATATATTACTCGACATTAAGAAACTCATAAGCTTCTCCTTCGTAACCGAAGAGGTAAAAGACCTTTATTCCGACACAGGCAGAGGCTCCATTGACCCAGAATGCATGTTTAAAATGCTCTTTCTTATGTTCTTCAATAATATACCCTCCGAAAGGGAGCTTGTTGAGCAGGTTCAGGTCAATGTCTTATATAGATACTTCTGTGACATAAACCTCGATGAGGCTATCCCAGACCATTCTACCTTTACAGTCTTTCGACAGCGCCTTGGTAAAGAGCGATTTAAGCGCCTATTTAACGGGGTGCTTACCCAGTGCATAGAATACAATCTCATAGACGGCTCACATATATCTTTTGACACTACTATCGTTAGAGCCAATGCCGCTATGCCAAATAAAAGAACAAAAAACGAGCTTCTTGCTGAAGCAGATAAGATTATAGAGAAAACCTTTAATAATACCCCCACACAAAAGACTACCCGCGGCCATAGAGAACTTCCTCTCTCCTCATCCGACCCGGATGCGCGCTGGACCAAAAGACCAGGTAAAGGAGCCATCCTTGGATATAGCGCACATATCTCTACCGACTCTAAGGAGAAGATAATAACTAATGTAGAGGTTGCTCCGGCTGACGTGCGTGGTCATGAAAAGATGATAGCCCTTATAGATGAGCAGGTCGATAATCATAACCTTAAAATCGATGAAGTATCTGCTGATTCCGAGTATAGCGCAGGCCGCGTAAGAGAAGAACTGGAAAAACGCTCTATAGATGCATACATTCCTTTACGCGATAGAGGCAATAAGCACGGAGCCGGTACGTTTGAATATAAAGATTTTAAATATGACAAAGAGCGCGATCTTGTCGTATGTCCCGCAGGTAAGGCCTTGCACTTCATGAGGCAAAGAATAAGCCAGGGACGAGCCGCAAAGGTATACCGTTCATACAAAAAGGACTGTAAAAAGTGCTCTTTTATAAGTAAATGTACAACCAGTAAACACGGCTATCGTACCCTAGAGATAAGCAACTACTACGATGTTATAAAAAGAGCCGAATTCCGCAATAAGACCCAAAGATATAAAGAAGCTGCTAAGATACGTATTCTTAACACAGAGCCTAAATTCGCTGAAGCTAAACGCTACCACGGCCTTCACAGATGCAGGTACCGAGGGTTGGAACAGATAAGCATACAAACCATACTCACAGCCATATGCATAAATATCAAGCGATTAGCTAAAGTCGTAACGGCGCGATTAAAAATACCTGTTTTTGAAGAGGCCCTGGCCTACAGGTAGAGTATGAGAATGAGCAAATCTTTAAAATTATGTGAAGATTAAAAAGAACTGGTAAAAAATAACACGATAAACGAAGTATTGCATAAAAGATTGGTTAAAAAACGGTAATTTTTCAACAGTCTC
>JADHWH010000026.1 GCA_016783555.1 Candidatus Omnitrophota bacterium
AGAGTTTGCTTCGGCTGACTTCGTCAGCCTCGCAATCAAATTCGGCCATAGACTTACGTCGCTACCGCTCCGTAAGTCTAGGCCTTATTTGACTTATAAACGTCTTCCGGGTTAAATATTTTTTTCTCAACAATCTTTAAAAAACCGTCTTTTGACAATCGCCTATAGTAACATGTGAAATATCCCGCGTGGCAGGCTGCTCTTTTCTGCTCGACTCTGAATAGAAGCGAATTTTCCTCGCAGTCCACAAATAGAGATTTTACAACCTGTATATGGCCGGAGCTCCCGCCCTTCAGCATGAGGGCCTTCTTGGACCTTCTGAACACATAGACCTTTCCCTCTTCTAAGGTCTTCTTGAGCGCCTCCTTATTCATGTAGCAGAGCGTCAGGACCTTATTCGTCTTCTCATCCTGAATTACAGCCGGGATAAGCCCTTTCTCATCAAACCTTAAGTTTTTCATATATCTCTCCGCACTTTAAACTCTTACTGGTACTCCTCTATTCCTAAGATACTCTTTCACCTCTTTTATCGAGATCTCGCGATAGTGAAATATGGATGCGGCGAGTGCCGCATCGGCCTTTCCTTCCGTAAGGACCTGGTAGATGTGCTCCAGGGAGCCGCATCCACCGGATGCGATAACGGGTATACTTACGCTTTCAGAGATGCTGCGGGTAAGCTCGATATCGTACCCGGCCTTTGTGCCGTCTCTATCCATGCTGGTAAGAAGTATCTCGCCGGCGCCTTTTGACTCGGCCTCTTTCGCCCATTCAAGCGCATCCAATCCCGCAGGAGTCCTCCCGCCGTGTGTGTATACCTCCCAGCCTCCGTCTCTTCTCTTTGCGTCTATCGCAACCACTATGCATTGGCTCCCGAACCTGTCAGCCGATTCTTTTATAAGTAGAGGGTTCTTTACCGCCTGCGTATTTATCGAGACTTTATCGCATCCCGCATTCAGAAGATCTCTTATATCCTCTACCGCGCCTATTCCGCCTCCTACGGTAAAAGGCATAAAGACGCTCTCTCCCGTGCGGTTTGCGATATTGATCATAGTCCTGCGCTTCTCGTGCGAAGCGGTTATGTCCAAAAATACCAGCTCATCCGCCTTCTCTTTATCATAGACGAGCGCATTCTCAACGGGATCTCCCGCATCCTTAAGATTGACGAAGTTTACGCCCTTGACTACGCGCCCTTCCTTTACATCCAGACATGGAATTATACGCTTTGCAAGCATGATTATTTAAAAAATTCGAAATCCGAATATCGAAATTCGAAACAAATTTGAATTACCAAAATTCGAATGTTCGAAACCAGCTGTTTTGAAAATTCGGTCATTCGAATTTCGGATTTGTTTCGAGTTTCGGATTTCGTGCTTCGGATTTAACATTTGTTATCCTTCGCTATTTCTATCGCCTGCCTTAGATCCAATCTTCCTTCATAAAGCGCCTTACCGACTATGCAGCCCGCAAGCCCTTTCGGCGCCAGCTTCTTAAGCTTTAAAATATCATCGATGGAAGAGACGCCGCCCGAGGCTATGACATCCATGTCAGTCGCATCCAGCACTCTATTTAACGCATCAAAGTTCGGGCCGCTTAAAGTGCCGTCCTTTAATATATCGGTAAAGACTATTGTCCCCACATCTAAATCTTCCAGTATCTTAATAAAGTCTAAAAAGTATATATCTTTGGTTTCGGTCCAGCCGGAAACCGAGATCTTGCCCTCGCGGGAGTCGACGCCTACGATCACCTTCTCCTTCCCGAATTCTTTCATAATCTCCATCACAAAGTTCTTATCTACCGCCCGTGTGCCGATTATCACGCGCGATATGCCGGCTGTGAGGGCCTTTTTTATAGTGGGTCTGTCCCTGAGTCCGCCGCCCAATTCTATCCCGGCCTTTACAGACGAGGCAATATCACCTATAAGCTTGAGATTCTTAAAAACACCCGTCTTTGCGCCGTCGAGATCGACTACATGTATCATGCCGGCGCCAAGGCTCTCCCATTTTCCGGCAATCTCAAGCGGCGTCCCTTCATAAGTCTTTTCGAACTTAAAGTCGCCGCGTGTCAAACGCGCTACCCTGCCGCCCAATATATCAATAGCCGGTATCACTATCATATGTCTATAAAATTCTTCAACATCTTAAGGCCGACATTCTGGGATTTCTCCGGGTGAAACTGGACCCCGTAGATATTCTCTCTCCATATCATAGATGTAAACTCCACGCCGTAATTCGTCGCGCCTGCAATTACACCCCTATCCGCCGGCGCTACATAATAGGAGTGGACGAAATAAAAGTATGATTCATCCTTTATCCCTTTTAACAACGGGCAGAGGCTCCCGCTTTTTTGAAACTTCAATTGGTTCCAACCCATGTGCGGAACCTTAAGTCTATCGCAAGGCTTAAATCTCTTTACCTTGCCCTTAAAAAGCCCGATGCCTTTGTTAAGTCCACCCTCCGCGCTCTCATCAAAGAGAATCTGAAGCCCCATGCATATGCCTAAATACGGCTTTCCCGAGTCTATGTACTCACGGATGACTTTCCCAAGACCCCTCTCCTCAATGCCTCTCATCGTATCTTTAAACGCGCCGACACCGGGCAGGACGGCCTTGTCGGACAGGTTGAGCCTTTCAGCGTCGGATACAATCTCTACATCCGCGCCCAGTTTCTCGAGCGCCTTCTCCACGCTCCTTAAATTGCCCATTCCATAATCGATTATCGCGATCACCTAATATCTATCCTCCCATAATTCCCTCTCCCCCGAAGGGGGAGAGGGATAGGGTGAGGGGGTCACAATATACCCTTCGTTGACGGCACTTCCTTGCGTCTCGGATCTATCTGTGTCGCCTGATCGAGCGCAATGCCAAACGCCTTAAAGACCGCCTCCAATACATGGTGTAAATCTGTACCGGATATCACATCCGCGTGGAGGTTTATATTCATATTCTTGGCAAAACTATCCAGAAGGTCATTAGCATCGTCTAAAGAGTACTTCTCCTTCGGCTCTATGCGCCCTGAAGCCTCTAAACGGCGAAATGCATAGCGATTGCTGATGTCGATGGCGACCTTCGCCCTTGCTTGATCCATAGGCACTTCGGCCGAACCGAACCTCTTAATACCGACACACTCGCCCAGGGCCTTCTTAAATACCTGGCCGAGACATATGCCGATATCCTCATTCGTGTGATGGATATCGACCTTTAGATCGCCTCTCGCCTGTACATCTAAGTCGAATAACCCGTGAAACGCAAAGAGCTCAAGCATGTGGTCTAAAAAACCTATGCCGGTACTCACCTCGGCTCTTCCCTTTCCGTCAAGATTCAATTTAACAGAGATCTCTGTCTCTTTTGTCTTCCTCTTGATATCTGCCTTCCTCTGCATCTTAATTCCTCCCGTCACTTCTCGAACCTCACTCTTACAGACTCAAGGTGCTTTTCTAAACCTTCCAACGCCGCCAACATCTGGACAGCATTGTTTACCTTCTCAAGCGCCTTTTTAGAATAAGAGATTACATGCTGCCTCTTTATAAAATCGTAAATGCTCAATCCCGAGGAGAACCTCGCGCTTCCCCCCGTAGGAAGGACGTGGCTCGGGCCTGCTATATAGTCGCCCACTACCACAGGGCTATACGGCCCGAGGAATATCGCGCCGCTTGATTTTATCTTGCTGACTATGCGGTTAGGGGATTTCACCATTATCGACAAGTGCTCGGGCGCTATCCTGTTTACCACCTCAACCGCCTCATCTAAATTCTTGACCAATACAATATAGCCTTCCGATACCTCTTTCTTTATGAACCGCGCAAGCCTCTTTGATGTAGTTACCAATATGGATAGACCCATAAGGTGCTCACTCTGAGCCCTAAGATCCGCTATGACATAATCCGGATTCGAATATTGATTGGCTATAATCGCGATCTCACTTGGGCCCGCAAGCATGTCTATATCGCAAAATCCGTAAATCTGCCTCTTCGCCTCGGTCACATATTGATTTCCGGGACCGACGACTTTATCCACTTTAGGTATGGTCTTTGTCCCTAACGCCATAGCCGCGATTGCCTGCGCTCCTCCGACTTTATAGACCTCGTTTACATTTAATAAGTTTGCCACAGCCAGTATATGCGGATCCACTGTGCCGAATTTATTCGGCGGCGTACACATAACAACCTTATTGACACCGGCGATCCGAGCCGGCACAACGGTCATATATACCGTAGAGACTAACGGGGCCGTCCCGCCCGGCACGTACATGCCGATGCTCTCAAGCGGCTGAAACTTCTCCACTAAGACTGTGCCGTCTTCTCTGTCCTTCACCTTCCATGATTTGGGAAGCTGCCTCTTGTAGAACCGCGAGACGTTATCGAGGGCCATCTTTAAGACATCGATGAAATCTTCCTTTATATTCTGGTAAGCGCCGTTCATCTCGCCTTCCGTAACCCTCATCTTCTTAACCTGCAGTTTCACCTTATCAAACTTCCCCGTGTATTTAATAAGGGCCTCATCCCCGCGATTCTTTACATCCTCGATAATCTTGCGGACAGTCTCCTGGACGCGTTTCTTGTGCTGGAGATTCCTGTCGCACAATTTCTGGAACATCTTGCTTTTAAAACCTATAACCTTCACCCCGTTAGACCTCCTCTTTATCCTTCATCCCGTTAGACTTCCTTGTCATCTTTCAAAGGTCTAACGGGGTTCACCCCGTTAGACCTCTTCGTCATCTTTCAAAGGTCTAACGGGGTTCATCTTGTCCTCTCTTCGATTATCTTTAATCCGTCCTCAAGCGCCTCTTTTAACCTATCCGGATTCCGCCCGCCGGCCTGGGCCATATCCGGCCTCCCGCCGCCGCTTCCGTCAATAAGAGACGCTACTTTCTTAATAATCTCTGACGCATCAAAGCCTCTCTTTACCAGATCATCCGTAACCCCGCAGACGATGTTGGCCTTCGAGGAGTCCCTTGACCCAAAAAGCACTATCGTCGAACCGGCCTTCTTCTTTACGGAATCCATGAGGCTCCTTAAAACCTTCATATCCGCATCCTCTATCACGCGTAAAATAACGCGGACATCGCCGATAGATTTTGCTTCTTTTATAAAACCATCGATATCCTCTCTCAAGATATTAAGCCTTCCGGCCGAGCGATCTTTCTTTATCTTCTTAAGCTCTTTGGAGAGGTCCTCTATGGTCCTTAAAAACTCGGGTCTTAGCTCCTTCGTCCATGAATCGACATCTTTTCTATCAAACCCCTCTAACCTTTTTTTGATAATCGCGTCCGATTTAAAAATAACAGGGGCTAGATACTCCTCGATCTTCTCGATGGTTATCTTATTCTCCCCGATGGACTTCTTTACGAGGTTTAGGGTCTCTCTGTATTCAGAGACTCTTCTTTCTACATCATTCTTAAGCCATCCGTAAACCGCGCTTCCCGTGAGCGCTTCTATGCGCCGAACGCCGGAGGCTATCGAGCTTTCGTTTAAAATCTTAAAGACCTTTATCTCGCCGGTTTTGCCGACGTGAGTCCCACCGCAGAGCTCTTTGGAGACATCCCCTATGGTCCTGACCATAACCTTATCTTTGTATTTCTGGCCGAAGAGGGCAATTGCCCCTGACTTTTTTGCGTCCTCAAGGTCCATAACAGCCGTATAGACGGGTAAATCTTTATCTATGATGCTGTTTATCTCTTCTTCCACCCGCTGGATTTCTCTATCTTCCATTTTAGCAGGGTGGGTAAAGTCGAATCTCAGCTTCTCTTCTTCTACCAAAGAGCCGAATTGACGGACATGCCCGCCCAGCACCTTCTTTAACACGCTGTGCAGGATGTGAGTCGCCGTATGGTTCTTCTTTATCCTATCTCGCCGCTTAATATCTATCCTGGCCTCTACCCTGTCACCCATCTTGACGCTTCCCTCTAATACCTTGCCCATGTGGTCTATTGTATCTTCGTACTTCTTCGCGTCATATACGGCAATCTTTAAGCCGCTCTTTAATATCTCGCCCCTATCGCCCGCCTGTCCGCCGGCCTCGCCGTAAAAAGGGGTGACATCGAGCGCTATATGAACCGCGTCTTCGCGAGATGCCCTGTCTACACGCTCCGCCTTGCCGTTAAGCTCTTTTAAGATAGCCAGCACTTTTGCCTCGGCCTTTATCTCTTCATGCAGAAACTCAGTCTTTAAATCGCAATCTGATAATTTCTCAATAAATATAGACGCGGCAACCTTGCTCTTGTCCCGCGAGCGCGCCTTCTGTTCTTTTAATAGCTTATCAAATCCTTCTAAATCCGCCGTTAAGCCGGCCTCTTTTGCGCTCTCTTCTATCAGGTCTAAGGGGATCCCCTTCTCATCATAATATCTAAAGATCAATTCACCCGGCACGCTCGATCTACCGCTCTCCTTTAATCTCATAATCTCCTCTTCAAGATGCGGCAGTATGGTATTGAGTATCTCCTCCAGGTTAACCTCTTCCCTTAATACGACCTCTGCGATATCTTCCCTTCTCTCTATAAGCTCCGGATAAGCCGCCTTCATCGCTTTCGCCATGCTAGGCACAATCTTATACATAAAGGGCTCGCGCCTCCCAAGCGCCCGCGCCCTCTCTGACGCCTTTCTTACCAATTTTCTGATGACAAACCCGCGGCTCTCATTCGAAGGCCTAACACCGTCGGATATGGCGAACGTCACGGCGCGTATGTGGTCCGCTATTGCATTTATGTGTGAATCGGCCTCTCTATCTTTCCCGTACTTTGCATTCAGCTCTTTTGTGATCGTCCTTATGATATATATAAATATATCGATCCCGAAATTACTCCTCTTATGCTGCATTACCGCCGCTAACCTCTCAAGCCCCATGCCTGTATCTATGTTCTTTTTCGGAAGCGGCTCAAGTGAGCCCCCCTCTTTTCTGTTGAATTGGGTAAATACAAGATTCCATATCTCTATAAACCTGCCGCAGTCGCAGGAGGGATCGCACTCTTTCTTACCGCAGCCCGCATCCTTCCCCCAATCATAAAATATCTCGGAAGACGGCCCGCATGGGCCGTTGGGGCCGTTCTTCTTGACCTCAGACGGCCAGAAATTCTCCTTATCGCCCAACTTAACTATCCTCTCTTCGGAAATCTTGACCGTCTCCTTCCAAATATCATAGGCCTCGTCATCACCTTCATAGACCGAGGCCCAAAGCCTCTCTTCAGGCAGGCGAAGCTCCTTGGTCAAAAACTCCCAAGCCCATACTATCGCGTCTTTCTTAAAGTAATCCCCGAAAGAGAAATTTCCCAGCATCTCAAAGAATGTATGGTGCCCGGCTGTCTTTCCCACCTTATCCAGATCCGCGGTCCGAAGACACTTCTGGCAGCTGGCGGCCCTGTTAAAACTGATATTCCTTCCCATAAACTGATCTTTAAATTGATTCATACCGGCGCCGGTAAAGAGCAGTGTCGGATCATGTTGAGGTATAAGCAAGTCGCTGGCAACTATATTATGCCCTCTCTTTTGAAAAAAACTCAAAAATCTCGTCCTTATCTGATCCGTCGTCACGCGCTATATCCTGTCCACAATATCGTTAATCACATCAAAAGAAAAACCTCGCCTTGCGAGGTAATCATAAATGGTCTTTTTTCGCTTGAGACCGTTTTGCCCCCCGAGAGTTTCGATCTTCCTGTCGGTCAATGACTTTGCCGTCTCGTATTCGTTGTATCCCAACTCCTCTTCCTTAATAACAGAATCTATAATGCCTGCGTCTACACCCTTCCTGACAAGCTCATTCTTAAGAGCCAAGAGACCCTTCGGTCTGAATGCTGCGCGGTTCTTTATCCAATCCCTGGCAAATCGCGCATCGTCGAGGAGGTCCTTATCTTTCAGACACCCGATTGCCTCGTCAATACGCCTATCGCTATATCCTTTTGTCTTAAGCCGCGCCTTTAACTCTTTTTCGCTGCGATCCCTTACAGCAAGAAGCCTGTAGCAAGACCTAAGCGCCTTAGAAGAAGGGTCCTTATTCATCAAGGTTCCTTAACTATCGTAAAACCTCTGTCTGTATATAATAAGATGTCGCCTTTTAGCTTACTTATCGCAGCCTTGTAATCCTCAATCGTCTTTATGGTATAGCTCTCTATCCTCCTTATTATATCTCCGACTTTCAAGTTGGCGTTATCGGCGGGGCTGCCGCGTTCCACGCTTACCACGATAACCCCTTCCTTATTCATTATATCGAACCTGGAGGCAAACTCTCTGGTAATGGTTGTTACCTCTATTCCTCTCCACTTCTCCGATACCGCCCTCTTGCCCTCATATGGCCTTCCTTCAAGCTCTGCGAGCTCCTCCTCTGATGGCATACTGCCTATCTCTATCGCGAACTCAAGCGGCCTTTTATCCCGAATTACCCTTACATCTACTCTCTTACCTATAGGCAGGCGCGTTATATTGACTATTATATCTCTTATGCCCGCTATCTCTCTATCGTCAAACCTCGTTATTACGTCCCCCTCTTTAAGCCCTCCTCTGTCTGCGGGACTGCCTTCTATAACCTTCGCTATCAAAACACCCTTCCGGTCGGATATTCCGAAATATTTCGCGAGGTCTTCTGTGACATCCTGTATAACCACACCTACCCAGCCATAAGCGATCTTCTTACCCTTGATAAGGTCATCTATAACGAGCTTAGCGGAATTTATAGGTATGGCAAAACCCACCCCCTGGTATCCGCCTGTCGTAGAGAATATAGCCACGTTTATACCTATGACATTTCCGTCTAAATCGCACAACGGGCCGCCGCTATTGCCCGGGTTTATCGCCGCATCGGTCTGTATAAGGTCAAGATAACCGCTCTTTTTAGAAGGCAGAGAGCGGTGTAAGGCGCTTATCACGCCCACCGTCACGGTGGGTTTCGGGCTGTCGACTATATAACCGAACGGATTGCCTATGGCCACTGCCCACTCGCCGGTCTGGATGAGGTCAGAATTGCCGAGTGTGCAGACAGGCAGATTATTCGCGTCGATCTTAACTATGGCAAGGTCGCTCCTTGTATCGCTGCCCTTGACCCTTCCGAGCAGTTTTCTTCCGTCCGGCAAGGTGACTGTAATCTTATCCGCGTCTGAAACGACATGCTCGTTAGTGAGTATGCAGCCGTCTCTGTTAATGATAACGCCGCTTCCAAGCCCCGTCTGTTTCTTCTCGTACTCCTCCGGCAGCCCTCTAAAAAAATCCTCAAAGAACTTTTCAAAAAACTCATCATGAAAGGGGCTCTCTCCTCTTCCGGAAGGAAGGCGATCGACCTTGAACGTGTGCGTGCGTTCGGTTGATATGCTGACTACCGCCGGCCCTACGGTATCCGCGACCTTTATAATGGCGTTTCGTATATCTACCTCTCCGACCACCCTCTTTAATCCTTTCGGCGTAACCGACCTCACCTCGCATCTCTTCTGTAATGCGAAGATTATCCCCGCTATCACGGCGATTATTAATACTGCCGTAAGAAAAAGCCTAAATCTTCCTCCTTTAAAAGAATTAAACGTCCTTTTCATCCTCTACCCCGTCTTTATACCTTGGCCTTTACGTGCTCCCTTATCTCTTTTTCAATCTTTGATAATACCTTTGGATTCTCCCTTAAGAAATTCGCGGCGTTCTCCTTGCCCTGTCCTATTCTCTCTTCCCCATATGAAAACCATGTTCCGGCACGCTGCAATACACCTACCTTCTCCGCCATATCCACGGCTGTGTTGGGCCTCGATATGCCTTCTGAGTATAAAATATCGAACTCCGCTGTCTTAAAAGGCGGGGCGACCTTATTCTTGACGACTTTTGCCCTGACGTGTATGCCTGTAACCTCATCGCCTTTCTTTATCGAAGCGATTCTCCTCAAATCCAGCCTTACCGATGAATAGAACTTAAGCGCCTGGCCGCCGGGCGTTGTCTCAGGATTGCCGAACATTATACCTATTTTCATCCGAAGCTGATTTATGAACACCACGCTTGTCCTGGATTTGCTTATGAAAGACGCGAGCTTCCTTAGGGCCTGGCTCATCAACCTCGCCTGAAGGCCCATGTGCGACTGGCCCATCTCGCCTTCGATCTCCGCCCTCGGGGTCAACGCCGCTACTGAATCTATAACGATTATGTCGACGGCATTGCTCTTGACCAGCGTAGACGCAATCTCAAGCGCCTGTTCGCCGGTATCCGGCTGCGATATCAACAGATTATCTAAATCCACCCCGATAATCTTTGCGTAACTGGAGTCGAATGCGTGTTCCGCGTCAATAAAAGCCGCCTGCCCCCCGGCCTTCTGGGCCTGGGCTATAACGCTCAATGTAAGGGTGGTCTTTCCGCTCGCTTCGGGACCGTATATCTCCACCACACGCCCCCTGGGAAGCCCTCCCACTCCCAGGGCAAGGTCTAAAGACAATGCGCCGGTAGGTATGGCCGGCACATCGAGCTTATAATTCTGCCCCAGCTTCATTATAGAGCCTTCGCCAAACTGCTTTTCAATCTGACTTACCGCTAAATCCAGCGATTTAGACTTGTCTTGCGTTTCCACCTTTATCTTCTTTGTCTTTGACATGACTACCTCCATTTTGTTATACGGCATAGGCGGGACATCCTATCCCGCGTATTATATCAATATTAAGTACAATATTATACTCCTCAAGCATTGCTTTGTAAAGCAAAATCTACGCCTCTCCACCCTAAGTAGACGTAAAATTCGCTTATTTTATTACATTTTTTTATAAAAGGCTTGCTAGCTTTAAAAAAATCCTATATACTATAACTCCGTAGGGCAGGCTTAAATATACCATAACCCCGTAGGGCAGGCTTAAGCCTGCCCTACTACAAAAAGAGTGAGAGTCTATGAATGCGGAGATTATAGCATGCGGGACAGAGCTGTTGTTAGGACAGAATATAAACACGAATGCCACTTATATATCTAACTCATTATCGCGTATAGGGTTAGATGTATTTCGCCATCTTACCGTAGGGGATAATAAAGAAAGGTTCTCTTCTGCCATAAAAGAGGCCCTTTCAAGGTCAAACATAGTCATAACAACCGGCGGCCTTGGACCCACAGTAGATGACATTACTATGGGCACCCTGGCCTCCGTAATAAAGAAGGATCTGGTATTCAATAAAAAGATCTATAAATATATAAAGGACAGCTTTAAAAAATCTGCTTTTAAAGTCCCTAAAGACGCTATAAAACAGGCGCTCATCCCCAGAGGCGCGGATTGGATTGAAAATAAGGTCGGAACCGCCCCTGGGCTTATAATAAAACACGAGAAAAAGTATCTTATCGCCCTTCCGGGCCCGCCTCGAGAATTGAACCCCATGTTTGAAAAAGATATTATCCCCTTTCTAAAGAAGATACAACCCCAGAAGTGGATAATAAAATCAAGGAGTTTGAGGCTGATAGGGCTCCCAGAGGCAAAGGTAAATGAGAAAGTAAAAGACCTTCTCGAGTTAAGCGGCCATACTACCTTAGGCATATACACCCATCTGGGGCAGGTGGAATTAAAGATTACCTCTAAGGCCCATAGTGAAAAAAGTGCGGATTCCAATATAAAAAAGCTTGAAGGAAGAATAAGAAAAAGAGTAAAAGACCTCATATATGGCGCAAATAAGGAAACTCTGCAGGAAGCGGTAGGCAATATCTTAGCCAAAAAAAAGAAGAGACTGGCCGTCGCCGAATCATGTACAGGCGGGCTTATCTCAAACCTGATGACCGATGTGTCCGGAAGCTCAAAATATTTTGTAACCGGCGTAGTCGCATACAGCAATGAGATAAAGGTTAACCGGCTCAACGTGCCGAAGGAGTTGATTAAAAAACACGGGGCGGTATCAAAGGAAGTAGCGAAATCCATGGCCGATAATATACGCGCCCTTGCCAATGCCGACATAGGCATAGGCGTAACAGGCATCGCCGGCCCGACAGGCCAAACTAAGAAGAAGCCGATAGGCCTGGTCTACATAGCATTATCCACGAAAAGCAAGAAGATAGTAAAGGAATTCAGGTTCCAAGGCAAAAGAGAAGAGGTCAAACTCCAGGCCGCCCAGCAAGCCCTCAATCTCCTGCGCTTGAACATATGAGCGACACCTCCGAGGTGTCAGTGCCGATACCGCTAACATGCTGGGCACTGACTCCTCGGAGGTGATAACACACGGTTGACCAGTATGCCCAACAAAATCCGTACCTTCATCGCGTTAGAACTTAGCCCCGAAATCAAAGATGAGCTTACCCAGCTCCAAGCCCAGCTTAAATCCATAAATGCCGACGTAAAATGGGTAAAGCCGCAATCGATGCACCTTACATTAAAATTCCTGGGCGATATCGTCCAGGAACAGATAGAAGAGATAAAGAAGATTCTTGATAATGCAGCATCGCGTCATGCAAGTTTTGAGGTCTCCCTATTCCAAGTCGGCGGCTTTCCCAGGCTGGAAAGCCCGCGCGTAATATGGGTAGGCATAGATAAAGGCTGCTCTCAATCTGAAGCCATCGCGAAAGAGCTTGAAGAAGAATTAGAGAGAATTGGTTTCGAAAAAGAGAAGCGCCCCTTTAGCGCTCACTTAACACTGGGCAGGGTAAGATCACCTAAAGAAAGAAACGAACTCGTATCCAAAATAAAAGCGCTCGATTTCAAACCGAGCGCCTCCTGCATCATCGATAAGATAACCCTATTTCAATCTACACTGACACCCCAAGGCTCAATCTACACACCCCTCCATGAAGCAAAACTGACACCCTAATCCACGCGAAAACCTATTCTTCTCTTCTTTGTTACCTGTTGAGGTTCTAGCAACTTCTTAATAGCCTTAAAGACAATTTTAAATTGGGTATCATATTTCTTCTCCATCGCTTCTATTTTGCGCCGCAGGCCGACATATGTCAAAGCTATTCGTCTTAAGTTTACAAAAGCACGCATAATTTGAACATTTACCATAATGGCTCTCTTGCTATTTAATACACTCGAAAGCATAGCTACACCTTGCTCAGTAAAGACATAGGGCGGATAACGTAAGCCCATTTTATCACTAGAATTGGAGGTGACAAATTGGCTCCTCCAATTTTTAAACTCTTGTTTTGATAATTTAAACATAAAATCAGGTGGAAATCTATCGTTGTTTCTACGCACCTGTCGTTTTAGATATTTAGCCTCGACTCCATAAAGTCTTGCTAAGTCTCTATCCAATATTACCTTCTTACCTCTAATTTGAAATATCCTGCTTTCTATTTTTTCTACAGTTACTATCTTGGACATAACAAAACCTCCCTTTTATATAAGTAGACGTAAAAAGGGAGGATTTTATTACAATTATTTTTGGAAATATAAGCGTTTTAGGTAATTACACCGCCCTAAGCGCTTCTATGGCAGCCTTTATCTCGAGTGTCTTTCTGTAGTCTTCTCTTCTTATCGGGCGTAGGTTTACTTTGATTATCCTTAACTTCCCTTTTATAGTCTCTTTTGTGTAGGTCTCTATGTCTATGTAGGGTTTTATGCCTGTAAGCTTAAAGTACTCTTCGTTTAATAGCTCTATTAAGATATTGTAGTCTGCGATCCTTTCTGCGTCTTCTATATCAGGGATATTGCTTCCTATGAAGGCTATGTTAAGAAGGGTTAAGAGCCTTGGGCCTATATCTCTTGAGCCTGTAAGAGTTATTGAGGATGACTGGCCGCCGTATCTCTCTCCTATCTGGCGGCAGGTTACCTTCATAAGGCCGTTCTGGCCGTTTTTAGTTGGTACTATAACTACATTGAAGTCCGCATACCCTTTGAAGAGCTCACTTAGGGTCTTCCAGTACTCTACTACGACTCTATATTCATCGGGGTTATCATCTTTCCATCCTTTATCCAAGCTAAGCCTGAACTCCTTACCCTTTATAAACTTGAGGAATTCAGGGTCTCTTCTTAGCCTAAGAATAAGATTAGCATCTCTTCTTAACATCTCAAGCATCCGAGATTCAGTGAGCCTAATAGAGGGGACGTTTCTCTTTGCTATAACTTCTGCTGTCACAAGGGATTGCGAGCCGATACTGTACACATCTGGCACTGAAGTATAAGCAAGGGGTGCAGCGCCGGATGGGTCGGTGGGGCGGGTTGAGCCTGCCTCTTCTTCGGGTTCTTTAGATGGGGAGGTAGGAGTTTTCTTAGGAGTTTCTGTCGATGAGTCCTCCGACATGTCGCGAAGCGTTAAATGGCGTCTATAAAAATATTTCTCTGGTATTTCCTGATTTGTTTCTGCAGCCGGTGTGCCAAATATTGCCTCTATTTCATCGTATTCCTTGCAAGCAAGCTCCACCGCCTTATCATCTCTGGGGCGAAATAGCCCTATCTTATAAGCCTTATCATGTTCCAATTCGGTAACAACCATCCGCGCAGTATTAGTCTCTGGCCATCCTTTAATATCAACATAGCTAATATTATTGCCTGCTGAAATACGATGGACATGCCATTCAATTTCATCACCAGTCTCTTTTTCTTCAGAGGTCGATATTGCCATAACGCGCCAGCAAGGATTGCCATCCATTTCTACAACAGCTAATTGCACCCCTCGGTTTTTTAAAGAGGCGATTTTTGAGATAGCCGGCCCTTTACCCGTTTTCTCAATTATGCCCATGGTCTCGATAGAATCTAAAACCGAACTGAGAAATTGTTCATTAATCTCTCCGGGCAAAGAAATAGCCTGATTCTCATTAACGAATCTGCTAATATACGTAAGGATTGGCATATGTTGTTCCTTCTGAACTTCTACTTTGACATCGTCATACGATAACAACATTCCAGTTTTAAATTGACTTTGAATCGGTTTCCCTTGCAATAAAAGCAGGGATTCTGTTATCTTTTCCTGCTTAGAGCTTATTTCCAAGATTCCCCTTTCAAAATCGACCTTAAAGCTTAGGGAATTATTACTGGAGTCCAATATCTGTAAAATTGTTGATCCGCGGAAGACACCCTTGCCAAAGGCATTGGTTAACTGACCAAAGAGTAATGCCTTGACTTCTTCAAGCAATCCAAATTTATTCATGAAATGCTCATCAACAGATTGAGGTTCTCCAATATCTACTACAATTTGCCTCTCTCTCGGTGCTGCGCCGGATGGGTCGGTGGCATCGCCCTTAGCGGTGGGCTTGTAGTTTTCCCTGATGAAATCAAGCAATCCTTGCTCCGTAAAGGGCTCTTGCGACTCAAGCACTCTCTGCCTGACAAGACGTGCCGCATTCTGGTCAGAAAGCCCGGGTAATTCTTCCGCCAATAATTCTCGTACCTGGCCTGCATCTAATATTTCCGGCTCTTTGCTAGTAGGTGTCTCCTCTTCTGTTGAGTCTTTTCTGGCAACGAAGAGGCGAACTGTCGTATCTATTAAAACCTTGTCTTCGTTAGGATGCTCTATTTCTAGAAACGGATCATGCACACCTACGGTAATCCCATGATCAGAAAAGATGCTATTAACATCTGAATCTAAGTCTTCAAGGAGTGCGGAACGGTCCATTAATACATCAAAATGATATTCCCTTGTACGCTCTTCGTCTATTATAAACCCGGCCTCTCTAGCAGCCGCCGATAACCTCTCCTCTAATAAAACTGCTCTGGGTTTTATGGTAATATCTAACCCGGCACTTCTAAAACTATCAATAAGATTTCTAAAGCCATTAAGTATTCTTTGCCCTTCTTCGCCTGAACCTCGTATCAGACGCCATAAGCTCTGTGGATCATTTATATATGGCACTAGCCTCTCAATATTTTCGATACTATCGAGTGGGGGTGTTCGCTTCTCTAATGCCCGAATGGCTTGCTCTTTATCGATATAAGCGCATCTTCGTATGCCGAGGGAGCCTTGCACATAGTCTTCTGGATATGGTAGAAGGACAAGGCCTTCTTCCATGGCCTCCTTTATATCAGTTGTGTATGCCGGGGCTAAATCCGATAGATGTACTATTAACCCCCCTTCCTCCAAAGCACTAAAAGCGCTTTGCATGGTCATACGAACTTGCTCATTATTTAATACGTCTAATATATTAGCGCCGATAATTATAGCGAGATTCTTAACCGGAATGGCAGGCAGCTTGGCCACAACTTTATCAGTTGGATATTCTCTCTTTTCCTGAAGAACTGCAAGCCGTTCATCAGACTCAACCCATGTTACACCATCAGGAAGTGTATCGCCAATGAGCTTACGCAAATGTCCCATGCCCGATCCCATCTCCCACGCAATGCCTCTAGAAATAAGCGGGAGTATCCTGAGTTGAGCAAACGCATATCGGGCTGGATGGAGATATTTACGCTGCGCTTCTAAGTCTCGAAATTCACTAATGAAGTATCCCTCATCTTCCGGCGCTGCGCCGGATGCGTCGGTGGTGGGGCCTTCTATAAAACGCTTTATAAATTCCCTTGGACCTATAGATTTATCGATTACAATGTAAAAATCGGGATAGATAGCGATAAGGAATCCGTATTTGAAAGTTATATCAAATTCACCTTCATCAAGCATACTTTCAGTTAAATAATGTATAATTATAGGCTTTGGCAAACCTTCTATTTCATCAAATATTGAATCTTCTAATTTAGAAAGGAGTCCGTCTGGTTTCCTCATCTTTATTGATGAAATTCTCCCGCTCACAAATAAATCTAAGTCAGCGCCTTCGCGATCAATTAATGTCGAACCCGCCAAAAAGAGCGGCTCTGTAAAATTGGCCTGCCTCATACACCCTTGAATCTTTTCAATCTTCTCACTTAATCTTCTCGAGATTTTTCTTCCGTCCCCATCCACCGGCGCAGCGCCGGATGGGTCGGTGGCGATAGCGTCTTGTGGACCATTCCCTGATTCTTTTGAATAAACTTCAATAAACTTTGTTTGCGATACATCAAATACATATATATTTAATATGGCTTCGTGAGGAATAATTTCAAGGTTGCTTCTCCATATACTAGATACACCACCCAGAGAATAAAAACCGCCTTTGGCTATATCCATCACTATAAGAACGCTAAAAAAGTCTTCCCGCGGGCAGTAACGCCGATTGTACGGATATAAAGCATAAGCAATTGCCATGTTGGGTTCGACACTGGCATCAATAACTCCGGTCTCTGCTAATTTCGCCTGTAAAGAAGCACCTGATATTAAGCCTCTCAAGCCTTCTTCCTTCAAGCGCATACCTCTACATACAACATCTTTAGTCACAGCTATCCCTGATTTCTGGGCAATCCTTTCAGTTCCCTCTGAAGTACGCCACTCATTACTAAGCGCCTTCTCGTTTGCTATTAAATATTTTTCCCACCCCGCGGCGTGGGTGGTGTTGCCCGAATCTCCCTCCTCCGGCGCAGCGCCGGATGCGTCGGTCTGGGGGCTTTTTCCTAAATCGTCGGGTAGAGATTTGATCTCGGGGATTTTATCAAAATAATCCAAAATTCCCTGTGCGCGCTGGCGGTTCTTCCTAGACTTCATATGCGACATATGCCACATTACAGTGTGAGAGAGAAAAGTATCTATGCGCCTGCCCAATAATATTGTTTCAAGAGTTTGCCCCTCGTCCTTTAGAATATGGGGGATTTCTATATCTTTTGGCGGTGCAATAGGAAATTCTCTCCTGAGAAACAATTTTTCCGATGCATCAATAAATTCGCCATAAAATGCCCTCTCTAACAGGAAATAGATGTGTGACGTGAGCAGACCAGGGGGTAACATACCCACATCAGTATATCTTACGCCTGCAAGTAAGATATTTATAGCCCGCAGGAATTCACGGGTATGCGCATCATAACCATAGAGAAATATGCTTTCTGAAATTAGCGCAATAAGAAAATCATAATTACTAGCTACTCTACCGCGCCCGCTTTTCTTTCCTTTCGCCTCTAGTTCGGCTTCCCGAGGCAACAAAACCTCAAATGAGCTGCCGGCATCTAAATATCTTCTTTTTAAATGATCCTCAAATTCCCTTGCCTTTCCTTCCATTTCAAATCCTTGAAAACCCTTATCAAACTCATTCTTTTTTTCCTCAATCGTTCTTAGGTCTTCTCTATATAAATTAAAGTGCCAAATTCTATACCGTAGATAGTACCGACCTAAAATTCCTATCTCCCTTAAAGCGTACCATCGGTCATGCCATAACATCCTCCTATAAGCCCTGCCGGCAATTTTCCATAGCGGTTCTGAACCTCTATATTTTTTCAATAAAGCCATATAGTAAATTTCGCAGTTTTCGTATCGACTCCAGGCATATCCTAATATCGACGCCGCCGCTCTCATATGCATAGGGTTTGAACGATCCATATTTGCGAAGAAAGAAATGTCAACACTGCATACGGGTCTTGCCGGATCATTAAGAACAAACCCTCTATGGTATCTCATTGAGAAGAGCCCTGGGTAGGTCAATAACGTTGTTTCGTTGTCATATCCAAAAATAACAAGTCTATCTTTTATACTGGCGGCTTCTTCAGGCGGTAAGATACGGCTATTTAATACTGCTAAGATATTCTCTTTGGCCTTTTGGCCCTTCCTTTCCATTATTCTCATCTCCTCTTGCACCCCTTCGAGTTGCGCCATGTCATCATCTATGCTATATTTCCTCTTCTCTCCAAATCGAGGCTCGAATTTATCTTCATTAAGTAATGGTACCCTAAATCCTCTTAGGGCCGTCAGGAGGCTTAAATTTCTCATAGACTCTTCCAACCTTGTTTCACCTTCAATTCCGCCGGGGAGTGTACCTGTGGCCCTGCTTCTTATAAGCTCAAGAAAACCACTATACCACTTGCCTAAAGAAGGACTTCTGCTTGTATCGGAATTACTACTTTCCGCCGCCGGCGCGGCGCCGGATGCGTCGGTGACCCTTTTGCCTCTTGGGCCTCTCTTTGCCGCTTTGCTAAAAGAGTCGAAAAGCTCGGCGCGGATTTCGTCAAACCTCTCAAGTGCTTTTTCTTTGACACGCCAGGGTCTAGAGGTGCTTCGATAAAAAGGCCAGCTACAAACACAATGATCACAAAACCCCAATATCCAACGGCCGAATCTATCTCTTTGGAATTCTAATGGGAGACTGGCGCGGTTTATCCTAATAACATCATTTATATCATCAGGTATTAACTGGCGTAGTCTCGGTGAAACCTTAATTCTTGTTCGGATTTCATCAGGGACCCTGCCCAATTCTTTCGAATTCGTAAGAAAATATAAAAGAACGCTTAGGCCTATCCTTCCGACTTCAAGCATAAGCGGCTTTTTATCCACATTGAGCCCTTCAATCCGGATGTAATTGCGATCTTCTGATACATCTATTTTAGCCACTCTATCTTCTGCGTCAATACGACGGTATACAACGTCTTTCTCATCGCCTCTAGCAAGCTCTCCGACCTTCTGGAAAAATTCATATTCTCGACGCTGCACGTCAGCGAGATATTCAGGAGGAATCCACCCCTGCACAAGAGGGTATGTTACAAATTTCCCTTCTGATGCCTTAATAGTTCTAAAATCAGGGGTTTCGCCTTTGTATCTTTCCAAACGTGCAGGAGCAACAAGGTAGATAAAATCAGGGACCGTCTCTTCAACAAATGAGCCTCCGCCGCTTCGCGCCTTCATCGGCGAAAGGCAGCGTACATGTGACGTTCGATCTCTAGCACTTACAAGAGAAATAACTAACTCATCAATGGGGTGACAGGTATATTGCCTATTTGGCGAATAATCTTCACCAAGGAACTCAAGTTTTCTTATAGTTAATCTTCCTAAAAATTCTCTTCCTGCGGCAAAATCCTTCCTCCCAAAAGAAATTGACGGTGTCTTCTTTTTTCGTCCAAAGATCTGTTCGTGCTCACCCAGAGCCTTGATCCGACCCGGACCCAATACTTCATATGCAACTGCATTCGTTTCATCCAGGCCGCAAATGATAGCTACAAAACGGTTGTTTGTCTGGCTATCCCTGATGGCATAGAGAGGAATTTCATGATTGCTAACCCGATTACCTAGGATAAAATTGAAGCCGCCAACGGAGATAGTCTTCCACTCGACTATTTGAGTTAATTCTCCTTTGCCGGCAGTAATCTTTCTTAATAGTTCAAGGACATCTCTTTTGCGGGGCTCACCTGCTTCTGCCAAACCAGTCCTTCGTCCCAATATCTCCCTGCCTATCACATTATCTAAAAACATCCTTCCGCTTGTATGCAGTTCGATTGAATCCAACGTGATGCGGGCAGGTATATAATCAACCATTTCGGTACTTTGCTCTATGCGACTATGATTCCTAACATAAGTCAAAGTAAGTTCGACCCTATTTCTTCTGACTCTATCCATCTCTATTTCAAGATATGTGCCGCCATCCCTCCGGCTTGCCGGGTAAAACCGCACAATCCCCTGGCTGATGCGGGTACGGTCAATATAGATTTCCGGCTCGATATACCAGTCAATTGGCTGCTGAAACTTGCAAGTGATATCTTTGTAATTCAAGTTGAAATTAAGATAACGCGCGGCATACTTCCTCGACCCTCCCTTCCAGGTCTCCGGCGCTGCGCCGGATGCGTCGGTTTGGGCGGAGCTGTCAGGGTCATGCCAATTTTGGAGGGTCTTTTCTGTGTCGACTACGAGCTCTCCTTTCTTTCTGTCTATATCAAAGACAATGCCGAACGCATCTACCCTATTGTCTGTTATCTCGATATATTTATCTAAATCAGCGGGCGTGCTGCCATTGTCTAATTCTTTTAGAGCGCTTTCGAGTAACAGGGGAATGTTCTGCAGGATCATATTAAACCGCGGGCCTATCTCTTCAGTTTCGTTATCAAACCTGATACTATTGAATCTCTTCTCTAATAATGTCCATAAAACCGCGGTCAATTTCATCCATCGGATACGGTTATCGATCTCTAAATGCTTCATTATATGGAAACCATTTCCGAAGCTTACGTTTGCCGTGCATTCATATAAGATGGGGCTTTGGTCCTGTTTCCAACTTTGTGAATATTCGTCAAGTTTCGTCTCTCTTCCCTTATCGATTTTCCTTATCTCGGCCAGCGCCTCTTTTCTCTTCTCATAGTTTAAGCCTTCTTGAGCTCTCACGATAAGGTCTCTTAAGGCCCTCCTAAAAATGGCGTATAATGTTCTTCTGGATAATACTCTGTTTTCTATCATGTCCCTAGGAGTCAAACTATTCCGGTGTCTCCAATCCCCATGCGGAAACGTATGCAGGTAGAGAAAATAGAAATCGTGCAGGAGCAGGCGCGCTTCGAATATCTCATCGGATAACATGGCGTCTGTCTCTGTATGGCTAGTCCCGATAAATTCACCGTATATACAATTCACTCTTGATTCTCTAGGCGGGATAAAACCTTCGTAGGGCAGATCTACCAGCCTTACTGTCCCCTCGCGCGCTATCCGCGTTCCGGGATAAGGGATAGTAACATAAACAGGCATTTCGCAATTTGTGGAAAACCAACCCCATGGCTTAGGCCTTACGTCATCCATGTAACACGCGGTCTTTAATACGCTCGGCCAGGGCTCACCTGTCCCGACCAAGGTATGCCAAAGAACTCCTACGCCACGTCTGTTTGCGTACTGGCTGACGGCTTTTAAATTTTCCAGATCCTGTTTCTTTCCCATTCTTCTTAAGACCTCGGGATCTCCCGACTCAAACCCGATCTCCACAAAGACAAGTCCGGTATCACGCATCTCTCTTATTAGTTCTTTATCTAAATCATCTGCTCTTGCCCCGATAGTATAAACAAAACCCTCTTCAAAATTACCCGATTCTACTTCTTCTCTCAATAGCCGCGTAAATGTATCCACCCTCTCCCTGCTGGCACAGAAATTCTCTCCTACCAAGCCGAAAAAGCGGATACCTATTTCGTACAACTCTTTCATCTCCGCTACTATGCTCTCTGCGCTCCTAAGCCAGGGCTTCCCGTAGCGCGATCGCAATGCCCAATTCCCGCAGAATGCGCAATTTTTATCACAACCCATCTCTGTTACAATACCTACCTCAAGAAACTTCTCTTCACTAATAAAATCGCGTAGCCTGCGGCCCCAAATAATATCCATGCTCCTCGAGGCATAAGGATGATCGGCTAAAAGGCGTCTTCTTATATTGTTTCTTACTGGGTAGCCATTCCTACCCCAATGACATATACCGTCTATATCAAAAAGTTCGACAGCTCCATCTGTTCCGGCTATCCTGGCTGAAAGCTCACATATGGTCTCTACCCCCTCGCCGAAAGCTGCTATATGGAACCCTGTCTTTCGCAGTGTATCTTCCGCATCGATAGACGCATGCACGCCGCCTGCGATTCGGATGGCTTTAGGACATACACTCTCTAAGACATCGCTTATTTTACTGACGGCAGCAAGTTCATCGCTATAAGGTGACATAAGGACCATATCTGGCTTATCACGCATGTTTCTGATGTAATGCTTCAACGCTTCCGCCTTTGCCTCCGGTGTTGAGTAGCTTGCCCCTAAGCTGACAAATCTTATGTTGTAATTGAGGCCTTTATAAAAGTCGCCTAAAAATTCTCTCTTGCCTAAGCGTTTAAAGTATCTCGCCTGAAAGTCATTATCTCTCAACGCGGATATTAGAGCCCCCGGCGTTAGATGCAGACCCGGATTCCACTCCTTATCGGGTATATCGTAAGTTGAAACGTAAAGGATGGTCGGTTTGTTGTTTCTGGTAAGATTTGGCATAACGGGCGGCACAAACTGCTGGGCTTCGCTAGACACTGCATCGGATGGCTTATCCTCCGGAGCCGCGTGCGCCGATTCAAATGAGAGCCATTCAATATCGACACCTAATTTAGGCCTCAGAAAGACGATGAGAGCGGCTAAGTTCTCTCTACCTTTACGATTCAGTTGGGCGGAGAGAATTCTATCAATTTCCGCGTTAACTTCAGGTGCGGGATTAAGAGAGCTTATCTGCTGCCGTAAACCTTCTATCCTTTCCTGAGCAACACCCTTGAGGGCCTGGCTTACCAATGCTACGGGCTCTCTTTGGTTTACTTTTATCTGCCTCATTCTCTGTCTTAAACCATCAACGGAAAGGCTGCTCAATTTCGTTTGGTCTGACGCATTTGAATTACCCTCATCCGGCGCAGCGCCGGATGGGTCGGTCTGTGCGGAGGTGTCTTCAGTGGTGGAAGGGGTTGTTGGTTCTACTTCCTGCCTTACCCATTTTCCGTCTTTTTCGTCTGCTTTAAAGTTATGGCGAGCGACGAGTTCGCCTTTTCTATCGTATGCGTAGTAGCCAGAACTCTCATTTTCTCCGTCGAATGGTTCCACGGTTAATTCCCTCAGTATATGGAAGCGCCGGCCGATCGTTTGGCGTTCATTGTTCCATGAAAATTGCCCGCTTTTGGTCACCTTTCGTACTCGATCAGTTTCCGGCTCCACCCATTTTTCGTCTATTTCAAAGTTATGATATGCAATCAACGCCCCTTGTTTATCGTAGGCGTAGTATCCGGACCTTTTATTTTCGCCGTCAAAAGGTTCCACAATTAATGTTTGATTATCCCGATGTCGACCAACTGATTGGTATTTACGTTTACCACCAGGCCAGCCAAATTGCCCATTATATACCTCTCGCGTCTCTGCGACTTCCGGCTTCACGTATTTTTCTCCTGTTTTAAAGTTTTGCCATGCAACGAGTGTTCCTTCTCTGTTATATGCGTAGAATCCCGAACTCTCATTTACGCCATCAAACGGTTCTACGGCTAAGGTTTGGCCGTGGCGGGGCTTGCCGACATAGCGGGCATGACCATCCCAGCCAATATAACCGCCTTCATTCACCGTTCGCGTCTCCGTAGCCTCCGCTATTATCAGCCCTTTCTCCGTTCTCTCCGAAGGGAGTATCGCAAGTACAGAACGTATGTCATCTTGCCACATACATTCCAGGCCTTTTTGTTCAAGGCGCCCTTCGAATGCAGGGCTGCTTATTAATGTACGCAGGGCTTCTTGTTCAATGTCTATTCCGTATTTAATTGCGATGATTTCGCTCAATCTCGTAATATTTTTCGCTATGTAAGGCAATTCTTTTACTGCTTGCTCTCTCAACCATGTCTGAATTACTTCGCTGGCAACTATGTCGATGGGGGCTTTAGGGGACGGTTCTGGTAGAACCAGGTTGTCTTCTTCCGGCGCTGCGCCGGATGTGTCGGTGGTGGCGCTGCCTGCGCCTTGGCCTGGTGGTTCAGCGGTTGTAAGCATTACCCTCTTTTGGATATCATAAGGCAATGTTTCACTCAGTCTTGAGATACGTCTGAGGCTCTCTGTTATGGCAGTGCCGTCTGCATAAATTTCATGATGTGAAAGACGTTCCGCTAATCCTGTGAGTGCCGCCTCCTGAGACGGCTGGAGCATATCAATCAATAATAGATCCAGTTTGGCTTTAGCGCGTAGATGCTCATTGGTTTTTACAACTGTGACTTCAAAAGGATTTTCGGCATTAAATGAATTTCCAGTTTGCTGCGTGCGAGATCTAACTCCAACTAATCTCTTCCAGATACCGGCAGTTTCATCTAATTTGAATTCTTCGCCATCTTCCATATCAATTCTACCGCTGAGGCCGTATATTTCGGCAAAGGTCTTGAGCTGATCGGCTGTATCTGTGGTTCCACCATAACTGTATACAGAGATAAACCCTTTTCGGTTAAGCATTGAACGCAGCACAACCAGAATCAATTCTGTCGGCTCTAACGGCGTGGGTTCATAGGAAAAAGACCAATCATACAAATTAGGCTGATTGGGTTCATCTAGCGGGTCTGCAACCCTAACCTCCGCAAACTTGCCTTCACGATTAACCCTTACCCAATCAACAACTTCAGGATTAATATCTGTGTATACTACCACAGCGCCTCTTTTGGCCAGCTCTGCCAGCCAATCTCCTAAAAAGCCCGCGAAACCAAATATGCGGTCACCTTCTCCTATCCCTAATCTCTCTAGAATAGCCTCATCTGAGGGCTTGTAAGATTGCTGCGAACCGCTCATAAAAAGTTGAGGGTTACCCCAGTTACTAAAATCACGACAGCCGGCAATCTTTGCCAGATCAGGCACAACAACCTCTATAGAGCCGCTTGATCCTGCGGAATTATTGGGTTTCGGCGCAGCGCCGGATGGGTCGGTTTGGGTGGTTATCCTTCCACGCATAATTACGCTTGTTCCGACTTCTCTTCTGTCTGATCGGTCTATTCGTGGTTTACGATTATGCTCTTGAATAAACCTACGGGCCGGTCTGTTCTTAACCTTTGAGTCTATGACTATATCAATTTTACCTTCTGCTGCACGATCAAAGCTAGTGGGGATACCCATTCCCTCTCTTCCAATAAAAAGTTTAGGGTAATATGGTCTTGTACTTCTGAAATGGCCTCTCTTCCAGTCTTTCATGAGCTCAAACGCAATTCCATGGCCCATGTCTGATAACTCAAAATGGAAGGTTTCTGTCTTTTCATCAATAAAAAGAGTATATCTTATATTTGCCGCATCAACAGCTATATCAAGCGCGTCTATGCGCGCGAAGACTGCATCAATCGCATTTGGGATAGAGTGGCCAACTATATGCTTTATACTATTCCAAACTGAGGCTTGATGTCCTGTTCTTGTCATTTCTTGATCGATTTGAATATATAATTCATTCATTGCGTCAAGTATTAAATTAGATCGTTTCTGCAGCTCCGTCGCCGGCAGATAGTAGTCCTCCATTGTTAAAATCCCATCGATTATTTTTTCTCCAAAGCTATCGCTTGGAAACGCGCTGGAAAGATGGCGATAGATGATATATGTGGATACTACGGCTATTACTCCCATGGTCCATGTTCCCAAGACAAAGGAGAAGATTGAAGCGCCGGTTGATATGAATAAGAATATCTTGGGATCCCACGAAGGTTTTTCTCTTACATTAGATACATAATTTTTAAGTAAAGAGATGAAGTAGCCCGCTGCACAAATAAACATTATCCTTCCTTCCGGGCTGAAGAAATTCTGTATTAAATCATGCAGCACACCGATAGCGGGAAGTCTGATTTCAACGCCATAGAGTGTCTTCTCCGACTGGTTCTCAAGTGAATATTCGGCTTTTGTTTCAGCGGCTTCTTCAGGCATTTCATATTCTGCCCAATTTGCCCAATCTAAAGCATAACGCCTCTGGAAAAATATGTTAATCGGAATACTTACAGAGACTCCAAAGATTAATGATAATATTGCCCTCAATGTGGGCATACCAGGAATTATATAATCTAACAAGAAAAATATGTATGCCGTGATTGCGCCCAGGATATACATTAAAACAGTGTAAGAGATAAAGCGTTGTGGCAATTTCCACCTCTGCGATGGGTTGTCTGAAAGATAGAGAGACGCTAATTCAGAAGCGGCCCCTATAATAGAAGCGACAATACCGCCGATTAAAATCCTGTTAGATAGACTGCTGAGATAACAAGCCGCATAAATATCAAATAGACTCGTTCCCATTACCAGGCCTGATATGTAATTGATTACAAATCCTGCTGCAATTACACCGATGCTTACAAACAGAACATTCTTTCGTTTCCTAAGGTCCTCTTTGCCAGCATCTTCTTCGTCTCCTTGTGAGCCTTTTTCTTCCGGCGCCGCCCCTGATGGGTCGGTGCGGGTAGATTCTTCATCACCATCTTTATCCTCATCTTCCTGCGATATACCAACATCATATTTTTCTAATTCTTTTGCGAATTCTGTAATTTGATTTTGATCTCTAAACCCCAATGTAAGCGCCAAAAGACACTTAAAAATTTTTCTGCCGTCTACAGATACCGGAAGTAAGGCCGATAAGCCCTGTATTAAATTCGGGTATGTGATAAGTGCAGCCGCAATTCCCGCCATAATGGGGAAGCGTATTAACATATTTGCTATCAGATAATAAGAACTTATAATTATTACAAAACTGACAAGATATGGCAGAATATAGGGAAAGAGCAATTTTGCAAAATGCACCTTTTCTGTATTGCTTATTATATGTCCTCCATCGAAAGTCTCTCGTATTGCTTCTACGCCTATTTGTCTAAATCCGATAAGATGAAGTCTCTCATGTACATCAGCCCAAAATAAATAACTCGTGATGAATATTAATATATCCAACAAAAGCCACCATATAGAAGGCGGCTTAAGCAAGAAAAACAACTTAATTCCAATTACGGCGGCTAGATAGGCGCTTCCCAAGATAGTAGCTGTTACTGATAACCAGAATACACTCTGTAGGGTCCAGAATAATATAGTCTTTAAAGAGGTTCTCTTCTTAGGCGGGGTTTTTTCTACAGATTCTTCTTTGGCAGGCGAAACTTCTCTTTCCTCAGGCGCAGCGCCCGATGGATCGGTTTGGGTGGGGGTCTGTATGGTAGGATCATATCCAAACTCCTCATTAACTGCCTCAATTCCCCTCTTAGACCCTGCATCCCTTATAGCCTTTAGATGGTCTATATCACTCCTGTCATAGCCAGAAGCTATATTAGTCACACTAAAGGTAATAACAAGTAAGCATGCCATTATCTTCTTGTAGGGCAGGCTTAAGCCTGCCCTACAAAAAGAAAGAAGGAGGCTTAATAAGCCTGCCCTATGAAGCTTACAGAGCATGCTCTCTTTATACCTCACTAATGATATAATACTCTCTCTTTTTTCGCTTTCCATATATGTGTCCTAATATAAAGTAAAATAGCCGAGTAAGCATATAATATTATATGCTTACTCGGCTATCTACCCCTTTCTACTTCGCTAAATACTTACGTATTTAGCTTCGTAGAATTCAATTCTACGAAGCTGTGCACG
>JADHWH010000070.1 GCA_016783555.1 Candidatus Omnitrophota bacterium
ATGAAAGAAGAGAGAATAAATGAGATATGGGCGATATTCCTCCTTGCGGTCACGATACTTCTCTTTGTAAGTCTCTTCAGCTTTGATCCCACCGATTTGTCTTTTTATACATCAAATCCAAATGTCCCTGTTAAGAATTTTACCGGGATGGCAGGCGCGTACCTGGCAGGGGTTCTTATGTTTACCATAGGGAAGGCGAGTTTTGTAATACCCTTTATTACTCTTAGCTGGGCGGTGGGCAGGTTCATAGGAAGGATACCGGAGAAGTCCTATCTCAAGGCACTCGGCGCGGTAGTCCTCACTATAGCGACAAGCTCGTTTTTAAGTTTAATAAACCGCTACGATTCCGTAGTCAGGTTCTCAAGCGGCGGCATATCAGGGCTGGGGTTTTCAACCCTTCTTATCAAATATTTCGGCGTAGTAGGGTCCCATGTAATAATCATTTCATTGATTACACTTTCATTTTTACTTGCTACGGAATTTCTGCTATTTCCTTTTGTATATGCGGTATATAAAAAGTCAAGCGCGCTATTCGCGAATTTAAAGATATCATTGAAGGCCAGGATGGGTAGAGGGCCGCGAATGATAAAACCGCAGATATCGAAAAGTGCCGTTAAGGTAAAGAGAGAGCCCATTGTGAAGCCTGGAATTGCGGCAAGGCCCGAATTGGCAAAGAGACCGTCTTCTCTGCCCGTTATAATACACAAGACAAAAGAGCCCAAGAAGGAGAAGTTGGCGGCGCCTAAGGTTATTAACGTCATGAAAGAGAAGCCCATGGGCGGTGTGGAAAAGCGGGAATATACGCTGCCGTCTTTGGACCTTTTGGATTCGCCCCCGCCGGTTGAGGAGAGGAGCTTAAAGGAGGATTTAAAGACCAGCTCAAAGATATTAGAAGAGACATTGGGGGACTTCGGGCTTGAGGTAAAGGTGGTTAAGATCGAACAGGGGCCGGTTATAACAAGATATGAATTGGAACCCGCGCCCGGAATAAAGATAAGCCGCATCTCGGCCCTTAATGACAATATCGCGCTTGCCATGAAGGCCCAATCCGTAAGGATTGTCGCGCCTATACCGGGGAAGGGTACGGTAGGCGTTGAAGTGCCTAATACAAAGAGCGCCTTTGTATATTTAAAAGAAGTGCTTGAGTCGAAAGAGTATCAGAAGACCTCTGATTCTAAGTTGACGATAGCCCTGGGAAAAGATATATCGGGCCACTCTGTCATGGCGGACCTGTCGGATATGCCGCACCTTTTGATTGCGGGCGCTACCGGATCGGGAAAGACGGTTTGTGTCAACAGTCTGATAGCAAGTCTTCTTTTCAATACCTCTCCTGATGAATTGAAGTTTCTCATGGTCGACCCAAAGATGGTGGAACTCTCCATCTATAATAATATCCCTCATCTTCTCTGTCCTGTGGTTACCGACGCAAAAAAGGTATCCGCGGCGCTGAACTGGATAGTCGAGGAGATGGAGAACAGGTATAAGCTGTTTGCCGAGACCGGCTCGAGAAATATAGATATCTATAATAAGAAGATGAGCCAGAAAGAGAGCGACAAGATACCATACATAATTCTGATAATAGATGAGTTGGCAGATCTTATGGTCGTCGCGCAGCAGGATATAGAGAACGCCATAACGCGGCTTGCCCAATTATCGAGGGCGGTAGGGATACATATAATATTGGCGACCCAACGGCCTTCCGTAGATGTCATAACCGGCATTATCAAGGCGAACTTCCCGGCGAGGATCTCTTTTAAGGTCGCCTCTAAGGTCGATTCGCGCACGGTCCTGGATATGAACGGCGCGGATAAGCTGTTGGGAAAAGGCGATATGCTCTTTATAGAACCCGGCGCCTCAAAGCCCGTAAGGGCACAAGGGAGCCTTGTTTCGGACGAAGAGATAGAGAGGATTGTGAAGTTTATCAGCCAGCAGAGGCAGCCGGAGTATAATATCGATATATTGAAAGAGCAGAAGAAGGCCAAGTTTAAGACTTTTGAGAAAGACGAGGTTTACGAAGAGGCGGTAAAACTTGTCTTCCAGACGAAACAGGCATCGGTCTCTATGCTGCAGCGCCGCCTGGGGCTGGGTTATACGAGGGCGGCTCGATTGATAGATATGATGGAAGACGAAGGCATAGTAGGGCCTTATGCCGGCTCAAAACCACGCGAGATACTAATGGATGAGTGCAAACCACAGCTTGAAGAAGAGGTTGTGAGTGAAGAATAGGATAGAAGAGACCACAGGCGAGCGGTTAAAGAGAGAGAGACTCAAGAGAAACCTGACGTTTGACGATGTCTATAAAAGTCTTAAGATACATCCGGGAATACTTAAGTCTTTGGAAGAGAATAAGATATCCCCTGAGATAGGGGATGTCTATATAAGGTCTTTCTTAAAGATATACGCAAAATTTCTAGGCCTTGGCGCAGATAAGGCAGTATTAGATCCTCCTGTGAGCCAGGCCCTCAAACGCCCTCAAAAGAAAAGCTTTATAGATACGATCAAAGAAAAAGAGGCCCTGCCTTTAATCATCAAGGATAGATTTAAAAAAACGCTCCTGCCCGTAACCGCGGTCTTTGCCGTATTATTCATAGCTTCTGTAATAAGCTATGCAGGTTTTCGATTAATAGGGGCGGCCAGGAATATTAAATCGGCTTCTTCAGAGGCCGCGATTGATAAAGAAGAGGCAGTGGCCCCCGAAGGGACCTTGCCTATCCCTAAAGATAAGCCTTTAGAATTAAAGATAGAGACAAAAGACAGCGTCTGGCTTAGGGTAAAGTCAGACGGTAAGATCGTATTTGAACACACGCTCCCTAAAGAGAGCGTAGAGCGTTGGACCGCGCGCGATAAGCTGGAGCTTAGGATCGGCAGGCCAAAGGCCGTCTCCCTTACGTTGAACGGCAAGGACTTGGACTTACCGGACCGCCCCGGCATAAAGAATATCACAATCGACCGCGAAGGATTAAAGCTAGAATAGCAGTATAAAAAAATATACAATGAAAAACGCTTTCCGGCTTGGAAAGCGTTTCTAACATATGACTAAGGTTGGGATTATAAGTTTGGGGTGTCCGAGGAATCTTGTGGATTCTGAGGTAATGATGGGCCTGCTTAAGGATAAGGGTTACCAGCTCGTAGACGATGTAACCACTTCTGATATCGCCATAGTAAACACCTGCGCATTCATAGAAGATGCAAAGGCAGAGTCTATAGAGACCATATTCGACTTAGTAGGACTTAAGGCAAAGAAGAAGATTAAATATATAGTCGCGGCCGGCTGCCTTCCTCAGAGATATAAAGATAAGTTAAAAAGCGAATTAAAAGAAGTGGACGGCTTCGTCGGCACAGGCGATATAGACAAGATAGATAAGATTATCTCAAAGATATCAAAGAGGCCTCTTTTAGTATCAAAAGACCCCGCATTCATTTATAGCCACACCCACCCCCGCGATTTGATTACTCCGGCCCATTACGCGTATATAAAGATCCAGGAAGGGTGTGATAACAGATGCAGTTATTGCGTAATACCCCAATTAAGGGGAGGATTAAGGTCAAGGCCTATCGAATCTGTCTTAAAAGAGATAAAAAATCTGTCGCGCAATAATGACATTTCAGAGTTGAATATAGTAGGCCAGGACACGACCTTTTACGGTTATGACTTATACGGAAAGAAGCGTCTTGCGGAACTCTTAAGGCGCATAGCGCGCATGAATAAGAGAAGGTGGATAAGGCTTCTTTATACGCACCCCGCCCATTACAGCGCGGAATTGATTAAGACCATAAGGGATGAGGAGAATATATGCAACTATCTTGATCTGCCCATACAGCATATCAGCGACAGAGTCTTAAAGGCCATGAACAGAAAGACCCACTCTTCATCGATAAAGTCTTTGATAGAAAAAATAAGAAAGGATATACCGGATGTTGCGATCAGGACGACGGTCTTGATCGGATTTCCCGGCGAGACAGACTCTGATTTCAGGAAACTCCTGGATTTTATAGAAGAGACGCGGTTTGAGAGACTGGGCGCGTTTACCTATTCAAACGAGGAAGGGAGCCGCTCTTTTTCTTACAAAAATCAGATACCGGAAAGGACAAAAAAAGAACGCCTGGATGAAGTGATGAAGCTGCAGAGAAGGATTTCAGAGGGGTACAACAGGTCATTTTTGAATAAGACGGTCGATGTGCTGATAGACGAGAAGGATGCCAAAGATGAGAATCTTTTTATCGGGAGGACTCAATTCGATGCCCCGTCGGTAGACGGGCAGGTATTTGTTAAGGGTGAGAACCTAAAGATAAGCGATTTTGTCAAGGTCAAGATAACCGATACGCTGGAATACGATTTAGCCGGCCAG
This sequence comes from Candidatus Omnitrophota bacterium, assembly GCA_016783555.1. GTDB lineage: Bacteria > Omnitrophota > Gorgyraeia > JABMRJ01 > JABMRJ01 > BS750m-G22. The sequence continues at coordinate 4,350 of JADHWH010000070.1, forward strand.
GCTGTCTCTCTTTGAGGACAAAATGAATTTACCGAATAAGCTAACTATATCGAGGATAATATTAACCTTTTTATTCATGTTCTTTCTTTTCTCAAAAGGCATTCTAATGAAGTTTTTTGCCCTGGTGACTTTTCTCACAGCGTCCGCCACGGATTATTACGACGGTAAGATCGCGCGCGAGAGAAACGAGACTACCGATTTCGGTAGATTTATGGACCCCATAGCCGATAAGTTTCTTACTATAGCGGCGTTTCTGGTATTTGTCGAGATGGGTTTGGTGCCGGCCTGGATGGTGGCATTGATAATATCGAGAGAGCTTATTATAACGGGGCTTAGGCTCTTCGCGTCGACCAAGGGCAGAGTCTTACAGGCGGAGGCGGCAGGCAAGCACAAGACCGTTTCGCAGATAACGGCTATCACGGTCATACTTGTCTTTATATTCTTAAGAGATGCCGGTATGAAGCTATTTAGCATATGGTCCAATTCATTGGAATACTGGTTTAGACAGGTTATCTTCATCCTCATGATAATTACCGTCGCTTTAACGCTTATAAGCGGCCTGTCGTACTTATGGAAGAATAGGAGATTATTTTTAAATGCAAAAGAGAATCACTAAGGGCATACTAACGGTCTTCGGTATAGGGTATCTACCGCTTGCGCCAGGTACCTTCGCCAGCGTCGTCGCGGTGCTCTTCTATTTTGTCATAAGAAATAACCTCTTTCTTTATCTTACCAGTACTGCGTTTTTGATTATCATCGGTTTTGTCGTATCAAGAGACGCGGAAAAGATATTTAAGGAAAAGGATCCGAAAGAGGTAGTCATAGACGAATTCTGCGGCATGCTCGTCGCGTACATGTTAGTGCCCTTCACGACACCGAACGTTATATGGGGTTTTATCATATTCCGCATATTTGATATCTTGAAGGTCTACCCGTTAGAGAGGTTGGAAAGGCTTAAGAAGGGGCGGGGGATAATGCTGGATGATCTTGCCGCAGGGGTCTTAACGAATATCCTCTTACAGGTAATGAGCTTTATCCGTTTTTAGTAAAGGGCTCGATTATATGAAGACCATACATTTAAGGCTCACAATCTTTATTTTTATAATGCCGCTTCTTTTATTTATAAAGCCGGCCGCCGCTAAGGAGAACCCTTCTTTAGACCTAAGCAAGGTGACCATACCAAAGGAGTACGGCGCGATAAAAGAAGTCTACATGGCGCCCGGCGGCAAGGACTCAAAAATTATCTTTCACGTGCAGGATATCCACGCCAACTACGAGGCCCAGAGGAATCTGGCAAATATATTGGAGTATCTCATCCGGACCTACGGCATAGAGGTGGTGCTCGTTGAGGGGGGCGTGACGGATAAGGACTTCTCTTACATAAGAGACTGGGCCCCGATAGATGAGCGGAAGGAGAAAGCGGATAAGCTCTTAAGAGAGGGCGTCATAAGCGGGGAGACCTACGTGGATATAGCGACAGATTTTCCGCTTAAGTTTCAGGGCATCGAGGATAAAGAGCTTTATGAAGAGAATATGCAGATTTATTTAAAAGTAGGGAATTTTAGAGAAGAGGCCCTGAAGGCCATCGAGGGGTTTAAAAAGACAATTGAAAAACTGAAAAAATATATCTATACAACCGACTTAAATAAATTCGATAAATATAAAGACTTTTATAAAACCGAAGAGACAAAACTTATAGAATATCTGGAATACCTTAGCAATATTGCTGAAAAAGAGGATATCGACCTTACGGACTATCCGAATCATCTTATACTCACAAAGACCGCTCGGCTCGAAAAGGCGATAGACTTTGATACCGTCGAGATAGAGCGCGATAATTTGATAAAGAGACTTGATTCTCTCCTGCCTAAAGAGAAGATGAGCGAACTTGTTATAAGAAGCATCGATTTTAAGGAAGATAAAATCTCTGCGGCTGAATTCTACTCTTATCTTAAGGATCTCTCGCTCGACAGCAGCGTCGACATGGATGAATATAAGAACTTAAAGACATATGTAGAATATATAAGAAGCCTTGAAGAGTTAGAAAGCAAAGAACTATTTGAGGAGATAAATAAGATAGAGGATATAGTATCCGGCGTCCTATGTAAGAACAAACAACAAAAAGAGCTCTTTATGGTCTCTAAAAGCCTCTCCACATTAGAGTCATTTCTGATGCTTAAACTTGCACCCGAGGATTTTGATTATTATAAAGAGAATAAGAAAGACTTTCTCCTCAAGGAATGGAAAAGCTTTTTACGCAAACAGTCTAAAAGGTTCGACATAGCCCCTACAATCCCGGATGATACATCCATAATAACTGAGAATCTAAGCATATTGGAATCCTTCTATGAAACGGCCTTCAAAAGAGACGATGCGTTTTTAAGAAATTCATTAAAGAAGATGGATAAAGAAGGCGAAAAGATAGCATTTTTAATAACAGGCGGTTTTCACACAAAGAACCTTAAGAGGCTCTTTATGGCAGATAAGATATCATTTCTTATAATAACCCCGCGACTCACACAAGAGACGGACTACCAGCTCTACGACCGCATATTAAAAGAGTCCTACAAGACCAGAATCTGGGATGAATAGCCGAAAATAGGGAAGACTGTCCCCTTCCCCTAATGAGTAAACCCAACCACGCAGACCCCACCCTACCAAAAAAGCATTAATTTTGCAAGAAGAATGCTATTTTTAAACTAAAACAGCCGCTTTTTCCGGGACTTCAAAGAACGCCTGATAAGGGT
>JADHWH010000027.1 GCA_016783555.1 Candidatus Omnitrophota bacterium
ATATTTACTGCCTGGGTTATAATGCCATCTGCCTCATGCACATCCGTCTTTAAAGCGGCGGCCTCTTTCCTAGCAGCGGCCAGTCCTTCACCTCCATTAAGCGCTCTGGCTGCGCCTTTTAATATAGCAACTATCCTTGAGTCTGTTGCATCTTTTATCTTTTCGATATCGTGCTTTGTCTCTCGGGTAGATAAACGACCCCGGGAACCTCTAAGCTCATATAAGATGTTCTTTGCGGCGGACCAATTCAGTTTTGCCCCATTAAAGCTTAAGATAGTCTCATCGATCTTCTTACCTTCTTTTATATTAGCGGCAATCCCTTTTATAAGACCTACGATATTGCCCTTAGCGGTTGATATTAAACTACTCGCGCTATCTTTAATATCTGCGACTGAGCAGAATGTTCCCCACTTATTATTATCAATATCATCCAACTTCGCCTTAAATCCTTTTATATCCTTCAGTGTCTCCTCTGCTCCTTCTAAGAGCCTTGATGCGTGACCGGCGTCGATTGTAAGGCTTCTTATCTCTTTTGAGGCGGCAGAGGCCGTATCTTTATCGGCTATATTATCCGCTGCCTTATTTACGGCGGCCGCTACTTTGTCATTTATGGCTTTTACTATCTCGTCTCGTGCGCCCATAAGTTCCGGGTTGGAGATATCATTAAGCGCCTTCAGGTTTTCCTCAAGCGGATAAATGCCCGTAGTCCTGCCGTTTGCAGTCCTGGTTGCGCGCAGGCTGCTCAGCAGGACGGTTATACTTGTATTAATATTATCCAAGCTGTCTATAGGTTTATCCTTCTTTAATGAAGCGGGTATCTCTCTTCTTACATTGGTCAGGAGCTTCTCAAGCGCCTGGGTTACAGTAGAATTGCTTCTTCTTATGTCACTTACGGTTGTTACAAGTAGTGAGAGAAGGTCATTGGCTCTCTTAATGGCCAACTTTGCCCTCTGGATTCTCTTCTTTAAGTCACTCTTGAGAGCTTTGAGCTCTTCTATGGAACCGTCTTGTTTGAGATTTTCGAATTTCAGCTTGAGATCGTCTAGTAAACCTGCTAACGCATCTGCCAGTTCGGGGTCTCTCTTTTTTAATTCTCCCAGGAATGCCTCAAAGTTTGCTATCATATTTTCTGTTGCCTCAATCACGTTATCCCTTGCGGCCTGTGCGGCTTCTTGCTTTGCGGCCTCGGCATCTTGCACCGCTTGCGCTGCCTGGGCTGCTTGAGCCTGTTGCGCCGGTTGCGCTGCGGGTTGTACGGGCTGGCCGGCTTGCGCAGGTGGTGCGGGTTGGGCCTGCGGGGCTGCTGCGGGCGCTGCCTGTGGCGCTTCTGCTGGTACAGGCTGTGCGGGTACGGGTGCTCCGGCGGGCTGCCCTTCAGGTTCAGCGGCGGCCGGAACCTGCGGTTCTTCTGCGTCTGCGGCGGCGGCCGGAACCTGCGGCTCTGCTGCGTCCGCGGCTGCGGGCGGCTTAAGGGCTAAACCGGTCTTTGCCATATCGTCTGTGCTCTTTCCGCCTCCTATCGCTTCCGCCATATCTTTTAATACCGTAGTCAAACCGCTGCGGAACCCTGTCTCTTGTTCGCCATCAAGCTCTGCCATCTTCGCGTCCGCGGATCTCAATACCTTCTTAACCTGCCTTATGCTCTTTAATAATTGAGTTGTGTCCTTTAAGACTTCACCCAAGTCTCCTCCGTCTCTTAAGGCTGTCGCGGTCTCTTCCAATAACGCGGCTATCTTCTCTTCCGCGCTCGATATGATATCTTTCGCCTCTTGTATACTTGAGCCCTTCTTCTGCGGGTCATTTGTCATTTCACTTAGGCTTTTGCGTTCTCCTGTTGATTTATGAAGCTCCTTAATAGACTTCTCAAGAGAGGCCAGTATACTTCTTGTCTTTCCTATTGCGCTCCCTGCCTTGTTTATATCTAACACGCTCGCTGTAACGGCCTCGCCCTTCTTAACGGCCTCGGCTACGTTTGCAAGTGCGGCCGCTACCGCGCTTCCGACATTTTGTTTCAGGGCATCTGTGATAGCGTCTGCCGCTGTTTGAGCCCTGGTCTTTACCGCATTGTCAGTCAGCTGTTCACACGCCACTGTCTTGAACCTCTCGATATCGGCGGTACCTTCTCTTAACGCCGTTGCGATGCCGTCGATAGCCTTTGAAACAGCGTTCAGCCCGCTTATCATGCTTCTGGCAGCCATTAACGTTTCGTTTACGCTCTTTCTCTCATCTATATTACCCGCCGCGTCCTCTATAAGCCCTGCCAGTCTTGTGTCTGCATCTCCGAGCAGGCCCGTTATAGCGTCCTTGAGCCCCTGCGGGCTGCCGAGTAAATTGTCTAAGTTGGTAAGCCTACCCTCTAGGTCGCCGAGGGTTCTGTATGTATCCGCGATTGTCGTCTTTATGCGGTCGAGATTCTGGCTTATGGTCTTCAATTTTTTGGTGTCGCCTTCCCGCAATGCCTCTTTTATCTTTGCCTTGGCGCTGTCTGTGAGTTTCGCGGCGGCATCCTGGACGGCTTGAGAGTATACTCCTCTATTGTCTTTTATGTCCTGCTCAAACGCCTCTAGGGATTCAAGCGCCTTTTCGATAGCTGCTTTTGCGCTATCTATCTTTCTCTTAGCGGCCGATATCTTGCTTATCTTGCCTGTCTCTATGGCGTCCTTTAATTCCGCCTTCAGTCTATCGACCGTCCCGCTTCCTGCCTGGGATATTTCTGCTGACTGCGTCGCAAGATATGTCTCGAGTTCCTGCAGTGACGCTACGGCCTCCAGCTTTATATCGTTGGCCCTCTGGGCCTGCGCGGCTCTTCTCTTCTCTACCCTCTGGGCCTTAGCTTCTTGTACCTTCTCATCCCTTTTTGCTATCTCATCATTTGCAATCTGCTCCGCCCGCGCGGGCTCTATTGCGATTGCGCTATTATAGATTTCAAGATAGAGCCTTTCACAAACCGCTTTCGCTATATCGGCATTTTGGCCATGCAGCGCCCCTTCTGTAAGAACGAGCGCCTTATTCCATGCATCAGATGATTTCTTTCTAAACTGGTGGTGGCCTGCCGCTTTCTTCTCTATGAGGTTTTCGGTTGGCGTTATAAGCCTTCCGTTACTGAAATATAGATTCTGCACCAAGCCGCGCTTTACATCTTTCCCCTTGCCTTCTACACTGCCTTCATAGATTATCTTTCCTTTCTTTATTACGACAAGCTCTATGCTCGCATTATTCGCGTCAAAGGCTATAATCGCGCGTCCCAGAAATTCCGTGCACGCCGCGGCGTCTTTAAATACCTTGGATTCGAGCCGGAGCGCCAGGTTATTTAAGAAGTAGTCTATCGCATCTTTAAGCTTCCCTGCGCCCTCGGTGCCTGTTATATTTGCTACATATGTGAAGCTATTGTTTCCGTTTCTTACCTTGGCTACTACCCTGGTCGTAAGGACGCTCTTTCTTGTGTCTTTGTCATACTGCGCGGCTATCTGAATATCCGCTACTACGGTCACATCTTCACCCGCCTCATTCTTACCCGTCACCTCGTGGCCGCTGTATGTACCTATAAGGGTTGTATCCTGATTATTGGCTGCAAAGACCTCGAAGAAGCTAAGCGCTGTCTCAAGGTCTTCGCCGGCGGCGCAGAACACCGTCTTTAAATCATCGGTTACGCTCAGGCCAAATGTGAGATCTCTTCCTGAAGAGCTGTCATAAGATGCGGACATTTCGACATTGACTGTCCTGGTGTCTGTGATTATGAGCATTCCCTGCTTCTCCTCAGTCTCAAGCTTCATCTCGCCTGAGTAGGATATAGAGAGGAACTTAACGTCGTTCTTCTTAACGAAGTTCTCGAGGGCCGTCTTTACGTCGGTGAAATTCACCTGCGCCATGGCGGCCAGGTTCCCTTCGAAGATCTCTATGCTGGTTCGTACCTTCGCGGTCTCTCCTGTTACGGCGTCTATGCCTATCGTGCCCTCAAAGCCGGCGCTTTCGACAGTCAATAGCTGTGTTACCTCGGCGTCGCTGCCCGGGCTGCTCCTGCCCGCACTGAATGAGAGGGAGTCTTCGCCTTCTGCTCTTCCACTGAACCCTTTACCTACCAACAGGAAGATAAGATTCGTATATAACGCTATTGCGGCATCGAGATCCAGGTTGCCGGCATTATCCACGGCTATGCCCGCGTTCTGAAGCTCCTGGACACTTTTGCCTGACACGGCAGCCAGGTTGACTGTGTCACTGTTAGTGTCTATGGCTTCTTGGATTGCAGTACGCAGGTAGATACCCCCGCCGGTGCCATCTACTATGGCCAGGATTAGATTGGCAACACTTATATCGACATCGCCGTTATTGTTAGTAATCCCCATCTCCGTAAGGAGCTCTGGGGTAACACCTAACATCTGCGCGAGGTTTATATTGGCTCCTCCGCCTGCGCCGGCTATATTTATCAAACCCTGCAGCAACCCTCCAAAATCCTCCAGCCTTACCACACCGTTATGATGCCTTATACCCGCGTCATCGAGGGCCTCTATGCTTACTCCGAACCTTTTTAGATCAATCCCGTCATTATTTTCTATGGACTCCTTTATGGCCTCCTCGTATGTAGCGCCGCCTGATTCAAGCGCCTCTCTCATTGTGTCCAGACAGATCAATGCCTGGCGCGCTCTCAGGGTAAGGCCGTTTATGGATATGCTCACGGCCTTGGGGCTGAGGCCCTGCGCCGCGAAGAAGAGCGCGATTGCCTTCCCAAGGACGTCTGTATCGTCGGTTATCTTAACTTTACCACCTGTATTAGCTATACCGGCGGCTTCAAGCGCGGTTTGGTCCATGCCTGTAAGGGCGCCTATATCTAACTCGCCGTTAGATATCGCGGCTTCTATGTCCGCTCTCGTCTTCCCGCTTAAAGTATCAAGCGCCTGGCGCGCCTTTTCGGTATCCCCGCTTATGACGTCTACGCCGATTGTAATCGTGGCGCCGTTTGCGATATCCCCGCTCATAATCTGCCTGGCGCTCACTCCTCTTCCTCCGTCTGTAACCCCGACGCTGAAGGCGGCGCCTTCCGTCATGAGAGTGGCCTCCAGTTTAAATGTCGCGAAGAAGAGCGCCAACGCCTTTCCTATTGTATCTGTGCTGTTCTTAAGCTCGACAATGCCGTTAAAATCGCAGTCTATGCCCATCATCTTAAGCCTTAGGCCCGATAATCCTGTAAGCCGCTTGAGGTCTATCGTACCCTTCTCTTCATCTATGGCGGCGCGCAACCTTCTCCCGCTTAACTTATTTAACCTTCTGACTGCCTGCCGCGCCGTCCTTGTATCACCAGTTATAGCGTCTATGGATAATGTATAGCCCCCGCCGTCCGGAAGTGTGCCGCCGAATAACTGCCTTATGCTGACCTGGCCCATAAGATCTATGTCTATATTGAATGAAGACCTGCCTACGGATACGCTCCCCTCAACGCCATGCGCAGCGATAAAGAGCGCGATGCCCTTCTCCTGGACATCCGTCATACCTCCAAGCTTCACTTTACCATCCTTATTATCTATGCCCATATCTTTAAGGTCCTGCTCACTCATCTCTGCAAGCGCCCCTAAGTCGAATGTCCCGTCCTCCCTGTCTGTCGCTCTCCTGAAGTCCCTATCACTCTTCTCTCCCAGGGCGTCCAGCGTATCCCGCGCCTTCTGGGTATCGCCGTTTCTCGCGTCTACGCCGATTGTAATCGGCCTTCCGTCTTTCGTGGCGCCGGTTACCGACTGCACCGCGCTCGCGTCGGCATCGCTGCTCCCCGCGCTCATGCTAAACTGCATCTCGCCCGTTGCCAGAGAGCCGCTTATACCGAGAGCCATGAGGAAGAAGGCCATCGCCTTTCCTAATATATCCGTACTGTCCGTGATCCTCATCATGCCGCCGGTATTCTCGATGCCCATAGCCGTAAGCTCATCCGAGCTTAAGCCGGTGGCGCTGCCGATGTTAAAGAGGCCTGTGGCGCGGTCTACATCCGCGTTAAGGGCTACCTCTCCCAGCTCATTTAACCTATCAATTACCTCCCGGGCCCTTGTTACATCTCCGCCTATGGCATCTACGGATACATTGTAAGCCCTGTCTGAATCCCCGAATCTGCCGCTAAGCGCCATGCTCACATTCATCCTTCCGCCTGCGCCTGTCCTTACGCTGAAAGCGGCCCCGCCTGTGAAGAATCTCCTCTCGCCCGCGCCCATATGCGCGCCGAATAAGGCGGCCAATATCCTATCCATGAGGTTTGCGCAGTCGCCGAACTCCACTACTCCGTCTTCATTATCCACGCCTCTCTCGCTCAACCTTCTTGATGAGACGCCGCCGATGCGGGAGAGATTTACACTGCGGCCTCTTACGTTCCTCGCGAGCCTCTGCGGGGTTACCCTCTTTCTCATTCTCGAGAGCGCCCTTGCGGCCGCTCTCTCCTCGCTCTTGTGGACGACCGTGGAGATCGCCTGTCCCGTAGCAAGGCTGCAGGTAAATATCCTGACATCTTCTGCCTTGAATCCCACAACCGCAGACTGCCACTTGCCTGACGCGTCCATAAACTGGACCTGGGTGCCTTCGAAGCTCGCCACCTTGTCATCTCTCTTCTTCTTGTACATCTCATTCATTATTACAATGGGCATCCTGTGCGGTTTCCAGGTGCCGGTATTGGGATCGAACCTCTCCACCATCATGTGCTGGGTATAAGTCCTTGTGAACTTAACCGTGCCAAAGAGAGCAGCGCTGCCGTCTATGCACTCTCTTCTATTCCCGGTTATCATCCAGATATTTCCTTCGCCGTCTATCTCTATGCCGTTGTCGCTCTCAACGATATTGCCGTTTCTGTCTATGGTCCCGAAATTATACCTTTTGACTTCATTGCCATTTTCGTCCGTTGTCGTCGTTACACTTGTAAAACGGATCCTACGGATATTGCCCCCTATCATTATAGTATCTGTAGAATAATCATACCTAATGTCAAACCCGCCCGCTCTTGAATTCCAAACCGCCCAGAAACGATATTCCTTATTATCAATCTCATTTCCGTCTTCTCCCAAGCGCCTTCTTACCTCCTTGATACTGCCGTCCGCCTGTCTCTGTCTATTGATCTCGGTCGTGCCGCCCATCCTGCCGTCCCATCCGAAGCCTACTTCAAGCACAGGAAGCCCCCAGCCCTGCCCGATGAATACCATCGAATACTGCCTCATCTGCACCCCGTTTACCCTGACCCTCTCCGCGCTAATCTGCACCATAACGCGCCTGTCGCGAAGCGCCCCGATCGCGGCCACGCCCCTATTCAGCCCTATCAATCGTATGGCGCGGTCGGTAACGTTCCCGCTTATGCGCGATGCCATGGCTGCTGCCTGTTCCAGATTATTTGCGCCGGTCATCTGAAGGATAAACTTGGCGTCCTCTTCATCAAGGAAGCCGACTACTTTATAGACGTTATCCTGCGCCAGCGCCCAGAGCCCGCCGTAGGTTTCGGCCTTCGCACGGAGGTCTCCTACATTACCGGCACCGTCCCCGAAGTATAATTCCCTATCCCTTACGTATCTCGTCTTGGCAGCTCCGTCAGCGCCGTCATCCCCCAGCGTGCCTATAAGGAGGTCTCTTATAGTGTTAATTCTATCAACCGCCTCAACTGTATAAAGGTTGTCCAGAAGCAGTTTCTCGAGATTAGCGTCCTGCGGCAATATCTTCTGCGCCCTGTTTCCGGCGATACTATTAAGGAGTGTCACAGCGCCGTCTGCGCCGTCCAAAACCTGGAGCGCCTCATTGCCTTTCATCGCAATGTTGGCTACGGTATTCGTGTAGACATTTCGGGCGGCCAGTATCAGGCCGTCGTGTGTCATGTTTATCCGATCTTTCTGTTCATCATATCTATCCCACACATCGTCTTCCTGATCGCCGATCTTGCCCAGGGACTTACCCGCGCTGTCGGCCGACTGGTCAAACGACTCCTGCAGGCGATCCAGCAGCCGCTCTATTGTGGCCGCGAATGCCCCGATCGCGCTTGTTATGTCGCCGGCGACAGAGGCGGCTGTCGATATAAGGCTTTCGAATGTGGCTGCCCAGGCCGCGAGCACGCTTACGTTGGTCGTATTGAAACTTGAGGCATCCATGGTTATAAGCGATGTCGCGCTGCCTCCAAACCCAGATGCCGAGGATGCCGAGGATGCCATGGGGCTTGTTACTACAGAAGAGGCGGTTGTTGCGCCCCATTGCGCCGCCCCCTCGATACCCGTAAAGCACTGCTTCGCCATGCCCAACAGCTGGACAACATAGCCGCGCAATGTGTTTGCCTTCGACCTCTCAAGCTCGGCCAATGACCTATCTCTTGCGTCAGCCGCCAGCGCTAACTCCTCGGCGCGCGACTGGTTAATCTGCATCGCCTCTGCCATAAAGGAGTATCTCTCGTTGGCGGTAAGGCCGTTTACAGTGGTAACCAAGACCCTCCTCCATCCTAAATTCCAGAAGTTCGTCATAATCTCGTGTTTACTATTATCGTATCTCTTCAGGGCTCCGGCAACCATTCTGTCGCGTCGGAACCTCGACGCAAGGAACCTGTCGCCCGCGTCGATGCCGTTTCCCGTATCGTTGATGGCGGCATGAAGGGTGAGGTCACTATTTGAGCCTACGCCGTAGGGGTCTTGGCTGACTACATGCATTTCATCGGCCCCTAAACTTCCGGAGAAGGCGGTGGCGAAGTAAGGATCATATGGGCCTTTGGCCCCGCCGCCTTTGGCGTACCTTCCTACGGCAGTCCACATCGTCTGCGCTATCTGATTATATAGGTTCTCCCTATCGGATTCCTCCCACTGTTCGATTATGCTCATAAGGTCATTTATGACTGTATTTTTCAATGCTGTGTTGGGCCACCACCGTATACTAGAGTTTACTTTTATTGCATCAGGCGCTACACCAACATCACGGGTATTACTAATACTGGCGAGGCCAGGATACGGCCCGCTCTCTTTTACTTTCGTAACAAGGTCATCGCTGAACGCAAGTATCTTGCCTGCAATACCCTTCCACTTCTTATCCTTTAGTGTCTTAAGCGCATCGTCGTTTCCTTCTATCTTTCCTTTATAGGAGCCGATTATCCCAAGGACTTCTGCGCCGATTCTGCCGACTATCCCGGTAAACGGATCGAGCGCTATCATGGTAGAGCTCCCGCCTGTCCCGTCTATGCCGCTTAGCCTGAACAGGTCGCCTATTATGCCCCTCACTCCGTCTATGCCTCCTGGGCCATTTAAAGCATCGCTTACCAGGGAGAAGTCTAACCCGTCTGTCTCCGTCCATTTAAGCTGATCGAGCGCCTCTTCAATCTCCGCGATTATCCTATCTATACCGGCTATCCTCAGAGTCCATTCATTGCTTCGGTCTTCAAAGCCGTCGCCTGTGAAGGTGCTTGGGGGCCCTCCTGCAGGCACGCTGGCTTGATCGTTTAAATCATCCTGCGCCGCTACTAAAGACTCTTCATATCTCTTCTCTTCCATCATCTCTTCCCTTGCCATGACAAGGTTCGCAACCGCTATGGTAAGAAGGCTGGACATGTCTCTGTCGGCCCTGTTTATGGCGAGGCGCGCGTCCTTCTCATCACCCGCTATTCCAACAAGGGCATCCGTTGCCGCGTCGGTCATGGTCTTATAGTTATCCCTCATATCATCGATGACAGTTGTGTAATCTGGTATTCCTTTGAGCGCGTCTAAGAAGTCGTGTATAGGCTTCTCCTCAAGACCTTCGGCGTACCAACTTCCCGTCCAATGACCTGAATCATGTACCGGCCCCTCTTTGAGGTCTTTCGTCTTATACGCGAGTTCCGTACTATTAAGAGTACTACCTTCTGATCTTACGGTAGTGACGTAACCATGGAGGTTGCTGTTCATCGTGACTATTTCGGTTTTGATATTATCAAGGGCGCCTTCTATCGTACTTTTTGCGCTTGTAAGCCTTGTTATTACACTGGTAAGCGCGGTTCTCACGGCGGTTCTTAAGGTATCTACGGTCTGTTGGAGATGCGTGCCGTCAAGCGCCATCTTCGCCGTCTCGAGGCAGCCTTTGACAATCAAAGATACACTCCTGAATTCGGAGAGCACCATAGGCAGAAACGAGCCCGGATTACTAAGAACCGCCTCTCCGAGCGCGCTATTTACGGCTGCCTCGGCCTGCACCGCGGCGTCTTTAAGATCGTTTAAGTCTTCACCGGCGTCGCCGCCGCCGTCTATATTGCTTCTCGCCTCTTCTATATCGGCTATAGCCCTATCGAACCCACTAGTGACTTCCGTTTTGGCAGTCTCTATCTCCGATGAGTCAAAGGCGGTGTCAATCATAGTATCTATACCATCTACGAAGGTCTCCCAATCGAAGATAGTTCCCGCCTTAACCCCACCTACCGATGACATTTGGTCCCGTACATAACTCCACTGTGCATACCAGCTTGCCTTAGAATTTTCATTGATATACACCGAATCCCTCCACCTCGAGAGACATTCAGTGACGAATATTTTAGCCTGGGCTACAAATGCGAGAAATACCTCGCGCGCGCCTTTCGGGCCTGCGCTCGCCATGGCGTTCTTTATATTGCCGGCCATCATATTTATATATGTAGTTATTTCGCTCTTTGCAGAGTTCCAGGAGCTCGCTTGAGTTCCGGCCTTGGCCGTATCGGCGGCATTACGTCTATTCATAAGCTGTGTCTTGACCCATACCATGCCGTTTATGTAGTTTGTGTCCATGAACTTTCGCGCGTTTGAATATAAGGTCTCCGCGCCGTATATCCCGCCCGTCATCGGGCTCCAGAAGTCGCGCATCGCGCCGTAGGTCCTTATCATGAGCTCCTGGTTTACGGGTATATACTTGGCGCCTGAGTTAAGGCGCAGGCCCAGCGCCCACATCTCATTCGACCTCTTTGTGCCCTCGCCAATTCCGGAATCGAATCTCGCCAACCATAATTGGTCCTCCCACAATATGGGGCCTATCTGTTTGTACCATATAATCATGGCCGGCTCTGTGAATTCGCCGTGCTGGTCTTTGATAAAATATGTCACCTTTATGCGGCCGTCCGGCAGGCGCTCTCTGTCTTTCACCCAGCTGCCCTTGTTGTTATTGTTGTTGGGCTCGATATCGAGCTTCCATGCGAGCTCGCCGTAGAGATTATTGAGCTCGCCGGCCCTGGGCTTATAGAAGGATATGGATGATAACTTACCGTTTCCGTCGTAATTCTCGGCCTTCATGCTAATGCCGTAGAGTACGTCTAAATCGGGGGCGCCCCTGTCATCATATAAGTCGTCGGGAAGCGCGCTTTGGCCCCACCACCCCCTCCACTCATCCGGGTCTATCTCATACCAGCCTTCGTGGCCTGCAGACAAGGAGGGCCCTGCGCCCCTTATCTCTCCGGCCTCCGCGTCCGAGAGCTCTCTTCCGCTGGAAGGCTCCGTGAATGTAAGGATATTTCCGTCCCAGAGAAGCAGGAAGTCCTTCTTATCGACTGTAAGCCTCGAGTTATCCTCTACAACCGTCACCACATCCCAGTCATCTATATCCGTGACTACCACATAGTGATCCTCGCCTACGTGGACTATCACCTTCTCGCCTTGACTTACTAAGCTCTTAAGCTCCTCAAATCCTACCCTGTATGCTAACGGCTCCTGGCCGGTTATATCCTGCGCCGTCTCTTTTAATGCCAGAAGCGATGAGACCAGCTCGCCCTCAGGCTCGTCTGAGATCACACCGTTTATTATATCCTTTATTATCACCCCTGCGACCATGGCCGCGAAGTCCGTAACGACCGATACGGGATTTACAAATAAGACAAGCGCGTCAAATGCGCTTATACCGAAATGTTCGGACTGCCCCTCAAGCCACCCCAATATATTATCTATGGCGGCCGGGGTTTTATCGCTTACGTCATTAAGCCATGTGGAGACCAGGTCTATTATGGATGACCTTGTATCCTCATCCATTGCGCGTCTCTCGCCATAGATCAACTTCGCGGCATCCGCAACCACTTCGCCGTCTTCGATATCGATACCGATAGAGAGCCTCGGGTTATCGATAAGCTCCTGCGCCAGATCTTCTATCGTCATCGCTGAAGGATCGAGTATATCTCTCTCGTCTGTAAAGACGGTTCCGCTTCCAAGGCCGATCCTCCGGCCGTTTACTATCACAAAGGCCTCCTCGGAGCTGAAGTAGTCATTCTTTATGGGATGAGACATCCTCTTATTGCTTACTATTACTTCGCTTGCGACTCTTGAATCTCCCTCCAGATGCGATACGACCTCGACATATACGTTATCCCTCTCTTGCTTAAGCACTATACCGGTGACGACTCCGCCTACGGCTGTGACCTCCGTGTATATGGAGACGCCGGCTTCTCTATTAGCAAAGAAGACCGCGTAGATATCTTCCCAGTTAAGGCTATTTCCTGCTTCGTCTTCTACCTCAACATCGGCTGCTACGTCATAGACGACGCCGTTTACGGTTATCTCTCTTTCGTCGAGATCCACATCATTTACGAGGTTTTCAGGGTTATTAAAGGCGAGATCATAGAGCTCCTCGATGGTGAGGGTCTCTCCCGTCGGGGTCGTTATAACGGCGTTCTCTATGTCTATGGCCTCACCCCATAGATCTATAGTGTTCGCGCCTATATCTATGCCCCTCAGCCTTCCGTTTAAGCTGTCACTGAAGAGGGCGGTCGTAAGCTCTATCGCCCTTGCCTCCCAGGGCGTATCTGACTGGATTACCCTCGCGAAGGTAGGTATGCCGTCTGATAAATTTTTCGCGTATAGCTCTTCGAGGTCATCCCAGGTTATGCTGGCGCCGGTTGCGTCCCTTATCAAGAGCGTAGGCGCGAGGCTGAATACGACCCCGCCCAATGTGAAGTTATTAAGTTCTGTATCGAGCGCCATCTCGCCGCTAAAATATGACTCTCCTTTGGAGAATAGATTCATCGTGTCATGTTCAAGATAGGTAACGAGCCTTATCCTGGTTACCTTCCAGAGGCCGCCGAACTTCTCTAATCCTATGCTGGCGTAAGTCGGAATAGATTTTCCGGAGTTGTAGAGATAGAGCTCTTCTAACTGCTCAAGCGTAATGTCGCTTCCGGTAAGACCGACTATCCGGGCATCGGCTGCTAAGTCATAATCGATGCCGTTGAATTTGATCGTCCTCGCACCCACCCCAACAGCTTCTATCTCCTCTGTCGTGGATTTATCAATCTGGGCGCTCAAGAGCATTATCCTAGTAGCCCTTAAGGAGCCGTCGGGCATACGGAAGATGGATACCTTCGCTATCGTCTCGAAAGAGTCCTGGCTGTTACCTAAGAATATCTCTTCTAATCTATCGAGGGTTATCGGCTCGCCGTCTTTAGAGAGGATGGCCGTAAAGTCTCCTATCTCTATCTCTTCACCCGCGATCCAGAGTAGTCCACCCGCGGCGTTTACCCCTTCAATCATAGCCAGATATAGAGACCGATCGCCCAGATCGCGTATGATCTTTATGCTCCTTGCGTAATAGACGTCCGATACCTTATCGACCATGATATCTAAATATATGGCATCGTTAATCTCCAGCTGTTCTTTAAGCCAGATCAGTGTCACCTCTGCGCCTTCTATATCCCGCATATCGGTTGAGTCGTCTATGGCGAATGTCATTCCGTCAAAGGTTATGCTTCCCTCTTCGGGATCTGCGCCGTCAACAGTGACGGATACGTCTTTAGAAGAGACATCTGTGAATCTACGGTCGCCCCTTACCGACAGGGTCTCGGCTATCCTTATGGCATCCGCAATATACCCGCCGCTTTCGGAGATCGATATATCGGCGTTTATGATGTTAATAAGGTTACCTGTTATGTTTGCCTCCAAAGCGGCGATGAAGCCGGCCAGATCAAGTCCTCCCCCAAAGTCTGTATCATCTGTGATCCTTATCTCTCTGCCATCGATATTGAGCACCCTGTAATCCGGCGATACGGCCTCATAAATCTCTATGAGCCTGCCATGGTCCACTCCGGCGACGGCATTATTGTCCGCCGTTCGGAACGAAAGAGACGGGTCTGTTGAGGCGCTGATAGAATAGAACTCCCAGCCGTCCGCGGCCTGCCGTATGCGGGTATCTGAATTGCCGTATTTAAACCATGTCAAGACATTCTTGCCTCTGTTCTCCCTAAATATCTCATATAATTCATTGATACCTATTCCATGGCCGTCAGCATTTATGACGCTCCCGTACGGTATGCTTATAGTAATGCCGTTTACGATCAGGGTGGCGTCAGCTGTACTGATATCTTCTACCGCGCCTTCAAATGACGAATAGGTGATACTCTTTGTAGTAAATTCAAGCTTTGGTTTATAGCTGGCACTTGTGGAGTATAAGACCCATCCTTCAGCGGTATATTCAATAGCTGTATGAGGCCCGAAAACACACCATGTTATCGCGTCGATGCCGTTATTGGCGATAAATTTATCGAGTAATCGGCCTATATCCAGCATACTCAACTCGACTCCGTCTATCGTAATTTCGGTCTCCTGCGGAAGCCTTATCTCGAAACCGTCCACCGTTACTGTATTGGATGCGGTGCTGACGGCCTCTAAACTGCCTTTCAGCGACTTTTCTATTACTTTCTTGGTTGAGAAATATATATTACTGCTTGTAAAGACCCAGCCGCCTGATCTGTAGCTTATCTGCGTGTTCCACAGGTATGTCAGCGCGTCGATATCGCCGTTTAAGATAAACCTGTCTAATAAATGGCTTATGTCCGAGATGGCGCCGTCGATATATATGTAGCATCCATCATCCGGTATCTCTATGGTCAGATCGCCTATAGTTACGGTACTCTCTACCGTATCGACGTCCTGCAGGGCGCCTGAAAATGCGGACCAATCGGCCTTCCGCGTAGTAAAGTATATGTTGCTGTCTGTAAATACCCATCCGGTAGGGGTATATCTTATGCCGATTCCCGACAGCCATGTCAGAGCATCGACGGCCTTGTTCCGCGTAAATATATCTAACAGCTTATCCAGGTCTAATTCCGCGCCGTCTATGTATATCTTATAATCTTCCGGCATCTCTATAGTCAGGCCGTCTATAGTCACAGTCTCGTTTACGGTATCAACGTTCCCGAGTGCGCCTTTAAATTCGGACTGGCGCGCCTTCTTAGTCTCAAACCTAAGCGCCGGTGTGCTCGAGGGGCCCGTATAGAAGAAGGCCCATCCGTCGGAAGTATATCTTATGCGCATATAATAATAAATCCATCCGTACCAGCCTCTGGTGCCTTCCATCCCAAACCACGTCAGGGCATCTATACCATTATTGGCCGCAAGGGCATCCAGTAGATCCTCTAAGCTTGCCCTCTCGCCGTCTACGTAGATAATGAATTCATCCGGCACTATTATAGTCGTCCCGGCTATCGTGATGGTCTTATTCGAGGTATTAACATCTTCCACGGCCCCGGAGAATGTCGTCTTTTCGGCCTTCTTGGTCGCAAATGAGAGTATGGGCTTATACCGCTGGTTGGTAGAATAGGTTATCCACTCCCCACCCAGATATCTTATGCGTGTATAGGTGTTTCCGAAAGCGAGCCACGTCAGGGCATCTACTCCGTTATTGCCCGTGAGTCTCTCGAGCAATTGCTCTATACCTGACTCTACGCCGTCTACCATAATCACGCAGTCCTGGCTGAGGCGCATAGTTACGCCGTCTACGGTTATAGTCTTATCTGCGGTATTGACATTATCCAATGCCCCATAAAAGACTGACAGATCGGCCTTTTTGCTTGCGAAGTAGAGTTCGCTTGAGGTAAATACCCAGCCGCCGGCGCCGTATCTTAAATCAGTACTGCTAAGCCACGTAAGCGCGTTAACGCTGTTATTGTTATTGAGCGCGGCGAGCAGCCCTTCCAGATCAGACTCAACACCGTCTATGTATACGGTACATCCGGTGGTAGGTAGATTAACGGTAATGCCCTTGATGGTTATTGTGCTGTTAACGGTATCGACGTCCTCTAAAGCGCCGCGGAAGTAGTCCTCGTGCACTTTTTTGGTATAGATGTTGACTGAAGGGGCGTGATTAGAATTTGTGGAATATATGACCCATGCGCTGCCGTCGTATCTTATGCGCGTATAAGTGCTGCCCAGATCAAACCATGTCAGGGCGCCGATTCCATTATCCGCAGCGATCTGTTCCAATGCCTCATCTATGGACGATTCAGCGCCGTTTATATAAATCACGGTCTCCTCTGTCAGGTGTATAGTCGTCCCGTCCACCGTCAGCGTCTTATCGGCGGTATCTACGTCCTCCAAGACGCCTTCATGCTCCGATAAGAAGCTCTTTTTGGTGTAGATATAGAGATCTGAGGCGAATATCCATCCCTCACGCGTCTGTCTTGCCTGGCCGTCTTCGAGCCACGTAAGCGCGTCATTGCCGTCGTTTGCGCTAAATAGAGTCAAAAGCCCTTCTATATCTGCCTCTTTGCCGTCTATATAGATACCTATATCATCCGGCACGATTAGATCGAGCCCGTTTATGGTCACTGTGCCGGAGACGGTATCTACGCCATCCAAAGCCCCTTCAATATCCTCCAGCCCGCACTTTTTGGTGTAGAAATAATTTTGTGAATACGTAAACATCCAGCCGTTACGGATGGTATATCTTATCCTTCCGTTATACAATTCCACTATGCCGTTTATGGCGTCGCAATCATCCAGGGCCTTTTTAAGCTCTGAGAGGGTTGTCCACTTGTCGTCTAAATATAAGCCGGAACTTGTTAATTTTACGGCTATGCCGTTTACGGTAATCGTGCGGTCTGTCGTATTTACACTCTCTATTCTGCCGCTTAATTTAGTCTGGGTACTCTTTTTTGTCAAAAAGCTCAACCAGCTGCTCGTTATTATCCAGCCGTCTTTTGTATATTTAAGATAATTTGTGGTGTAGAGCCACATCAGCGCGCCTTCATCTCTCGAATCATCCAGCGCGGCTTCCAATTCGGAGAGGGAATCTATCTTTAAGCTATCCATTACAAAGTAGTTGTAATCTCTTATTGTTATTGTAATTCCCCCTATCGTTATGGTGCCGTTCGTGACACTTACGTCTTCCAGCGCGCCTTGGAAGGAGTATTGGCTGTTCATCTGGGTAATGAAGTCTACTTCGCTCTCGGTTATAATCCAGCCCTTCTCGGCATTATAGCTTAAATAGGTCTGCTCCAGCTTAGTGAGCGCGCCTATGCTTTCACTTGAGGAGATTGCCTTTTTAAGCTCGGCCAAATCAACGACTCTGCCGTTCAGCCTCAAGATATAACCATCCGGCAGATTGACGAGCCTGCCGGCTACCATTATTGTGCTGTCGGCAGTGCTGACATCCTCTAATGTACCGCTTAATCCCTGCCTGTTATATTCTGTGATAAAGTCTATAGGGCCACCTTTAAATATCCAGCCGCCGGCCCTGTATACTATAGTCCCCCAACCAAGCCGCACAAGTGCCCCGATCGCTGCGGCGGAATACATCATCTCCTTAAGTTGAGAGAGTGTTACCTCAATGCCGTCTATGGCTAAAGTATAATCCCCGGGCAGGCTGACCGTCTTTCCGTTTATGGTAAGTGTCGCCCCGGCAGTATCTATATCCTCTAATGAACCCTGAACGTCTTCCAGGGTAAGTCTCTTTGTAATAAAATCTATATACTCTTCCGTAAAGACCCAGCCGTCTTTAGTATATCGCATAGATGCCCACACAAGCCATGTGAGGCCATCTGCGGTATTATTGGCATCAAATATCCTCTTAAGCTCCGATATCTCCACTTCACCGCCGTCCAACCTTATTGTAGAGGCATCCTGTATCTTTATGGTGATGCCGTTTACGGTGACTGTCTTCTGCGCGGTATCTACGTCTGAGAGCTTATTGTCAACTTTTTGTATGTTTCTCTTTGTGACTATATCTATGACGACGGTTTCACCATCGGATGTAAAGACCCACCTGGAATCATTCTGTATCGCATCCGCTTCATGAAGCCATGTGAGGGCGTCTATACCGCCGTTTATGCCGATGAGTGTCTTAAGTCCGGATAATGAGATCTCCTGACCGTCGACCTTTATCAGGTAGCTCGCGGGCAGATTTATCTCTAACCCGTCTATAGTGAGGATTCCGTCGGTATCGTTTACGTTCGTTATCGCGCCCGAGAGATCATGCTGGGTGTCATCTACCGGAGCGCTTATCGTATAAAAGCTTACGGTACTTGTGGTAATAATCCATCTGCCGTCTATCCTTCTCATATACTTACTGCCGTTCGTTGCGATATCCGACTCTTCCAGCGCATTCTTTAAATACTCAAGGTCGACGTCCATTCCGTCAAGGCTTAGATGCGCGTCCTCTCTTATCTCAACCTCTACCCCGCCTATTACCACGGTATTGGCAGCCGTGTCGATGCTGCCTACCTGGCCTGATATGCGCGAATAAGAGACGGCTCTTCCAAAGTAGATACCCGACGATGTAAATCTCCACCCCGATTGATCCTCCTTTATATACTCGTAACTCGAAAATAATTCTATTCTCACCCCATCCCGCTGGGCCTGATCAAATCTTGCGGTGAGTCCTCCCAGGGTTACCTCTTCATAACTAAGACCGTTAAACCACCATACCGCGTAGCCATCCGGCACGCGTATAGCCTGGCCGCCTATGGTAACGGTATCATCGGCGGTATCCACACCATCCACAATAGAACCTCTCTCTACTTTATAGTAGGGCTCGGCTATGTAAAAATATAAATATCTGTCTTTAATCTTCCAGCCGGAATCGGTCTCGAATATTGATCTATCAGAGTTGAGCTCGACTCTATCCCCATCTTGCCTTGCCTGATCTAAAATTCTTGTAAACTCTTCCGGAGATACAGTCTCCCAACCCGAATCTCCGTAGTACATTATTTTATAATCGTCTCTCAGTATAAAAGTCCGGCCGCCTATGGTAATGGTGCCGTTAGTCGTATCTATACTCTCCGCTACCGAACCGCTGGATATATATGGCATATTGACTGTTGCGCCAAAGGTTATCTGTGATGAAACAGCTATCCACTCCGAACCGGCCTTTCTTGTGTTTAAATTTTGGTAGGTTAACCCTACTGTATCCCCGTTTTTATACGCGTCTTCTAACATGCTCTTAAGGTCTAATATATCTATATCTATATAAGAGAACGATCCCGTATCCGATAGATTGGCCCATCTTAAGCTGCAGTCATCCGGCACTATTATAGTCTGGTCGCCTATAGTAATGGTATTATGGGTGATATCCACATATTTTAAGAGAGACCCTTCCTCTATATTTGAAACGGGCCTTACGAGCTGGAATCCGAGGGGCCCATCGGAGATCTTCCATCCGGTGCCGTATCTGTCTATGGCCAAATACCAATTCATCTCTACTTTTTCACCATCCAGGGCCGCTTGATCTAATCTTGCCTTAAGTGCGCCCAAGGAGACCTCTACTCCGTCTGAACCGTCGTCGTACCAGTATACGGTGTAACCATCCGGCACATAGATGGTCTGGCCGCCTATCGTTATCTCATTATCGGCCGCATTAACATTGTTTAATAACGAACCCGCTTCTATTCCTGATGAGGCGACCGCGATTCCGAATTTTATATAACTTCCTTCTAACTGCCAGTCTAATCCCACCAATGTTATGTCGGCGTAACCAAACATCATTACTCTATATCCGTCCCGGCCTACCTGATCCAATTTTTCCACAAAGGCTTCCAGGTCCATATCTTCATAAGACGAGCCATTCCACCATTTAATGTAGCCGCCCTCCGGCAAGACTATCTCCTGATCCCCTATTGTCACACTGCTTTCGGCTGTACTTACGCTATCTAAGAGCGATCCCTTACTTAGCCTTGAGGTGGTTTGAGTCACTCTGAAATAGATATTATCCGTTGTAATCTTCCATTCACCATTCTCCCTTCTTATATAAAAGCTTCCTGTTGCCTCAACCTTGAGGCCCGCTAATTCCGCTTGCGCAAGCTCGTCATAGAGTTCCGCTAACTCTACTTCTCTACCGGAAGGAGTGTCATAATCACTCCAATAGATATTGCAGGCGCTCGGCACGGATATTGTCTCTTGCCCTATAGTTATGGTCCCATCGCCTGCGCTTACGCTCTCTAACAGCGAACCCGCGGATATTTCCAATGTAGTAGCGGTAATGGTGAAACTGAGCGTTCCCGGTTTGAGCTTCCAGTTGTCTCCTTCTCTCCTTATATTAAGATCGCCGTACGTCTGAAGCCGCGACCCGTCTGTCTCTACTGTATTTAAGAGAACCTTAAAATCGGCGGGGCTCGCGACATTGTTCCAGGTATAACCATCCCACCACCTGATGGTGCAGGTGGGCGGCACCTCTACAATCTTATCGCCGATAGTTATGGTGAAGGTATCCGCGTCTACGTATACATCTTCTACCAGACTTCCCTCCGCTATTTCTGAAGTAGCATAAGCTATTCTGAAATGGAGGGTCGTAGATGTAAATCTCCATCCTGATGCGTCTCTTATTATACAAAGGCCCGGAGAAGAGCTTGTCTCTATCCTGAAACCATCCCTTTCTGCCTGGTCGAGTCTCTCCCTAAGCTGGCCTAATGTTATAGATACATCGCCGTTAAACTCATCATGCCAGTAGATGTTGGGGCCGGCTGAGGGCATGGATATCGTCTTATCGCCTATCGTTATGGTGGCGTCTGTAGTATCTACGTCCTCTATCAATGAAGACGGCAGGATTCTCGAGGTAGTAGCGGTGAGTCGGAAGCGTAAATCTGTAGATGTGATTCTCCATTCGGATGTGTCTCTTATTATACTAAGGTTGAAGTCAATTACCTCTACTTTAAATCCATCTCTATCTGCCTGGTCGAACTTCTCTTTAAGCTGGCCTAAGGTTATGGATCCAAGAACCGAGCCGTTGTGCCATCTGATAGTAAAGCTTGCGGGTAAATTTAAGGTCTTATCGCCTATGGTTATGGTCTCGTTTGTTGTATCTATATTATCTACCAGCGAACCTTTGTATACAATTGAGAAGGTAGCAGAGATGCGGAAAGAGAAGTTGGTTGATATGAATCTCCATTCCGGCCCGTCCCTTCTTATATTAAGCCCGGTATCATAACTGTTGTACTGCGTCGTCTCCATTCTTAATCCGTCTATCCCTGCCTGGTCAAATTTCTCCTTAAGCTGGCCTAAGGTTATGGTCTCAAATGCCGAGCCGTTATGCCACTGTATGGTGAAGCTCGACGGCAGGTTTATCACCTTATCGCCTATGGTTATGGTGCTATTAACCGTATCTACATCTTCTATCAGCGAGCCGTGGTATATGGTTGAGCTAAAGGCAGTGAGCGAGAAAGATAGATCCGTAGATTTGATTCTCCATTCTGCCCCGTCTTTTATTGTATCCAAGTTCCAGGATGCCGTCATCACTCTAAAGTCCCCGCCGTCTGCCTGGTCGAATTTTTCTCTAAGCTGGCCCAAGGTTATGGTCTCGAGGGCGGAGCCGTTGTGCCAGTATATACTATAGCCTTCAGGCAGGTTGAAAGTCTGTCCTGCCATAGTTATGGTATTATTGACTGTATCTATATCATCGACTAATGATCCTGTGGTGATTTCAGAGGTATCAGCCGCGGTCTTGAAGCGTAGGTCTGTAGATATAAATCTCCATTCAGCCCCGTCTTTTATGGTATAAAGCGTTTCGGTAGTCTCTACCCTGAATCCTTCGATATCCGCATGGTCGAATTTCTCCTTAAGCTGGCCTAAGGTTATGGTCTCAACTACCGAGCCGTTATGCCACTTTATGCTGAAGCTCGACGGCAGGCTTATCACCTTATCGCCTATGGTTATGGTGCTATTAACCGTATCTACATCTTCTATCAGCGTGCCTATGGATATACTTGAGGCCGGGGCGCTTGTCTTGAAAGAGAGATTCGTAGAGATAAGCCGCCATTCAGACCCCTCTCTTCTTAATTCAAGATCGCCGCCTGTCTCTACTCTCAACCCGCAGCCGTCTGCCGCCTTAATCTTTTCATCAAGCTGGCCCAATGTTATGGTCTCAGATGCCGAGCCGTTGTACCACTCTATGTTATAGCCCTCGGGCAGGTTTATAACCTCTCCGTTTATCGTGATGGTGCCCTCTACCGTATCAACGGCTTCTATCAGCGAACCCGCCTGTATAAGAGAAGTAACTGCGGCCACTCTGAAATATAAGAGCTCCTCTATAAACCTCCATCCGGTGCTGCGCAGCCTTATGTTATGCGTGTTATAGGTCTCTATCCTAAACCCGTCATCCCCCGCCTGGATCAGCCTCTCTTTGAGCCCTCCTAAGGTTATCTCTTCCTCGCCTGCGCCGTCATACCACATTATGGTATAGCTCTCGGGAAGGTCTATCTCCTGTCCGGCTATGGTGATATCGCCGTTTACGGTATCTATATCTTCCACCAAAGAAGAGGAGAATACAGTGGCTATAGGAGGCACGGTAAGAAGTTCTAACAGATTATGCTTAAATACCCATTCGCCTTCAAAGTCTCCTATAATATCGGATCTATCGACAAGTCTGATTATCGCGCTCTCAAGCTCTGCCTGCGCCAGCCTCTGGGTAAGAGTAGTAGTGTCTATATATTCACCGTCAAGCGATATCACGGTGTCGCTGTACAATTTTACCTCGAAATTATCAAACATCACCGTATAGTTATCTATATCCGTAAGGGTGCCTTCAACGCCACCCTCCCATATCGGCGATATGAGCAGTTGAAGCTCTTCTATGCGCCAGGAAGGAGTTATCTCGTTCTGAATGAACGCGCCGGAACTATTCTCATCTTGAAAGCCGTGCGGGATTGCCGCCCCTTCCCTGGGTTCGAAATCCGCATATAGGTACGCGCCCTGCGTCATCGATACATCCTTAAACAAGACGGGAACGGCTGAACCATGCGTGCCGATGCCTATATTCCCGGCTTCGTTTTGATAGGCGGTATTGCCGGTGCTTGTCAGGCACTTCCTGCCGTTTATACTGATACTGATAGCGGAAGCGAAGAATTCGACCTTCATCTTATTCCACTGCGAATAATTAAAATTGGCCTCGATCTTGGCGCTCTTGATAAAGACCAAACTTCCGCCACTTATCTTGTAGAGCTTTAACATGTTAGTGTCATGACGCAGGCTCGCCACATAACCCGACCTGTTGTCATTTGTCATCCTAAAGAAGAACAAAATCCTCGCGTATCCGCTTGGGCCGTCAATCTTAAACTCCGTTTCGACAGCGCCGTTTTGGAGTTTGTAATCTTCGAGGAACGCCTTCTTCATGTAGTTAAAATTAAGGGTGGAGGGGGAGGATTCGTTCTGTCTATACACACCGTCTTCGATTGTCCATATGCCGTTTACGGGCTTAAAGTAGCGAGCCATTATGAAATCATCGTGCGACAATTTCTCTCTCAATATCCACAGGTTGTCAAACTTGATGGGCGCGGTGGAATACATCGTCCCGAGGGCTATGCCGCCTTCTGTATATGTATCGTCGTTGCTAGTTGCCAGGGCGATTTCATCTTTGTTTGAATTCAAAAGTTGAATCTCTATCTTATTGGCATTTTCATCATAGAGCGCTATCTTGAAGGTGTAGGTTTCACCCTGCAGTATGGCCTCGCTGGTATAGGCGTATCCGAGGCTTGTGTATTCACCGCCTACAATCTTAAACAACTCAAGGCGGCCTTTAGTCGTATTAAAATACCTTAAGCTTACGGCATAACCGTTCTTATTGTCTTCGGACATCCTGAAGTAGACGAGGGATTTCGTATCCGCTGCCGGGAGTATAGCATCATCCCAGCCGGGTGTGACATTTACTAATATCGTACCCTCCGTAAACGCGTCCTGTCCGTTCAGCCTGGCCATATAATACGGATTCTCAATATCATATAAGGCGGTCTGCGTATACGTATTATCCTCTATTAGCCAATTGCCGCTTGATACGGTAAAGTCATCGGATTGAGGCGAGAATGAACTCTCCCTGATTTCCGCCATGCGGCCGTCGATAGCGATATTGTCAAATTTAATCGCGGCTGTGGCGCAGCGCGTGCCCAGGGCTATGCCGCCTTCTTTGTATTCGTCATCATTTCTGATAAAGGCCGCGATGGTATCGCCGCCTGAGTCCTTAAGCTCAAGGGCTATCATGCTGGCGGTTCTTTTTCTGTTTAGGTCTATCTTGAGGCGGTATGTTTCGCCTTGCAGTATAGGACTGCCGCTTGAAGTGTAAAAACTGCCTAACAGGTCATACGACCCGTCTGTAATCTTATATAACCTTAAAAGGCCCTTGTCTTGATTATAATAATGTATCTCTGCCGCGTAGCCGTATCTATTATCCTTAGACATCCTGAAGTAGACGAGCGCCCGCGTATCGGATATACTGGCCAGATCGCTATTCCAGTCGGGCGTTATATCTACCTCTATAATGCCATCGGCAAAGGTGTCATAATCTTTAATCCTGGACATATAGTATATGTTGAAAGGATCGTATAGGGCTGTCTGGGCGTATGCGTTATCCTTTATGGTCCATCTGCCGCTCTGCGGCTCGAAGATATCGGCGGCGGGCGTGAACGTATCCTCAATGCCGGTCTTCGAGCGGCAGTCTATCTTAATGTTATCGAAGGATACGGGCTTTGCGGCGTATTTTACACCGAGCGCTATAGCGCCCTTCTCATAGGTATCTTCCTCAACCAGTATCTCATCCGCTATCTCGTCACCGTTCTGGTCATATATACGGACCTTGATCCTGTTATTGTATAGATCTACCTTGACGCGGTATATGCCCCCCAGCGATATGGGACAGCCTCCATACGTATTCTTATAGCCCAAGGAGGTGTAAGCTCCGTCTGTGATTCTGTAGAGAGTTATCCTGCCGTAGGTATCTGAATAGTACTTTATTCCCACGGCATAGCCGGAGGAGCTCTCTTCCGACAGCCTGAAGTAGATAAGGGCCTCTGTGTCGCCGGGGGATACCCATTCATAGTCGGAATCGTAAGTGATATCCGCCTCTATGGTTCCATCTGTGAAATCATCATATCTGTCCACCCTTGCTATGTAGTAAGGATAGTAGGCGTTATCCGTATCCGCGCTGTAGAGGGCCGTCTGTGTATAGGCTGAGTTTTGCGCCACCCAGTTGCCGCTTACCGGAGTAAACATATCGGGGCGGGGCATCAGTGAATCTGTCGAGCTTCCCGCGAGATAACCCTCTATCTTCAGGTCGTCAAACGCTATGGGCGCTGTCGCATACTTGGTCCCCAATGCTATGTCGCCGCGCTTATAGGAATCGTCGTACTCCGTGAAGCTCCGCATAAGGGTGCCACTCGATTTTTCATACAGGTAGACTCTTATCCTCCTGTCGTATAAATCCACCTTAAGCTGATAAGTCCCGCCCGCAAGTATGGGGATATCGCCGTTTTCGTTTGTGTAGCCGCTTGCTATAAGGGTGGACCAGTTTCCGTCTGTAATCTTGTATAAGTACATGTATCCCTTTGAGGTGTTGTAGTACTTTATAGCGACCGCGTATCCGTTTTGGTTGTCCTCGGACATCCTGAAGTATAGGATGGATCGGGTGTTTCCTATGCTTAACAGGTTGCCGTTATAATTGTGGGTTATATCTACCTCTATAGTGCCGTTCATGAATCCTTCATACTCTTTGACCCTTGCCGTATAGTAAGGTTGATAAGGATTGTCAGGCTCCTGGTCATATACATGAGTCTGTACGAATGCGCCGTCCTGCAATATCCACCTGCCGCTTAGTGTCTCAAACATGTCGGAGGTCGCCGTGAATGTATCGCATGAGCTTCCCTCAAGGTAACTCTCTACCTTTAGATTATCGAAGGCTATAGGGGCGCTTGAGTATCTTGTTCCTAACACGACACCGCCTTCTCTGTGGTAATTCTCATATATATCGAAGCTCTTCATAAGGGTACCTGTATCCTTCTCATATAGATATACCTTAAGCTTATAATCGTCCATCTCTACCTTGAGGTGGTAGGTCTGGCCCGCAAGTATGGGGATATCGCCGTTTTCGTTTGTGTAGCCGCTTGCTAGGCTATACCAGATTCCGTTTGTAATCCTGTACAAAAGCATATATCCTTTAATGTTATTATGGTACTTTATGCAGGCCGCGTATCCGTTCCTGTTGTCTTCGGACATCCTGAAGTAGAGGATGGATTGTGTATAAGTAGGATTTTTTACAAGTGAATTATAATCAGGTCTTATATCTACCTCTATAGTGCCGTTAGTGAAATCATCGTAGTCGTTTAATCTCGTGTAATAGTAGGGATTGCTGGTAGACTCATATATAGCGTTCTGGACATACGTGCCGCCGTATAGTATCCATTCACCGCTCTGCGGGGTGAACTCTTCCGAAGTAGCCGCGAATGAATCTGTGGCATTTCCGGCAATATAGCTTTCGACCTCCAGGTTATCGAAGGCGATAGGCGCTGTCGCGTATCTTGTGCCGAATGTTATGCCGCCTTCTTTGTGGACACTCTCTATTATCTCCTCCCAGCTCTTCATAAGGGTGCCTGTATCCTTATCATAGAGGTATACCCAGAGTTTAAAATCGTCCATCTTTACCTTGAGGTGGTAGGTCTCACCCGCGAGTATGGGGATATCGCCGTTCTGGGTTGTGTAGCCGTTTGCTAGGCTATACCTGATTCCGTTTGTAATCCTGTATAAGTAGATGTATCCCTTTGAGGTGTTGTAGTATCTTATACAAACCGCGTATCCGTTCCGGTTGTCCTCGGACATCCTGAAGTAGAGGATGGATTGTGTATAAGTAGCGTTCTTTATGACACCGTCATAGTTATGTGTTATATCCACTTCTATGGTGCCGTTTGTGAAGTTATCATGGTCGTTTAATCTCGTGTAATAGTAATAATCGCTCGATTCGTAGACATCTGTCTGGATGTACGCGCCGTCATGCAATATCCAGTTTCCGCTCTGGGGTGTGAAGTCCGTGGAGGCGGTATTGAATGAATCCTTCGAGCCTCCCGTAACGAAGCTTCCTATCTCTAAATTATCAAAACCTATTGCTTTTGTAGAGTATCTCGTCCCTAACGCTACGCCGCCCTCTTTATATGTGCTCTCAAGCCTCCCGAAGCTTCGCATAAGCGTGCCGCTTGAATCATAGAGAGAGACTGCGATCTTATAATCATCCATCTCTATCTTAAGGTGATAGGTCTCACCCGCGAGTATGGGGATGTCGACGTTCTGGTTTGTATATGCGTAAGTCAACTGATCCCATGTTCCGCCTGTTATCTCGTATAGGCGTATGAGTCCGTAATTATCGTTATAGTATTCTAAAGTAACCGCGTATCCGTTCTGGTTATCTTCCGACATCCTGAAGTAGACTATAGACCGGGTATCGGAGGCATTTCTTAT
>JADHWH010000028.1 GCA_016783555.1 Candidatus Omnitrophota bacterium
GAAGATACCCGGCGCGAATGGATTGAGAAGGGTGTATACAGAGCCCTCTATGACGCCGCTAAAGACGGCCATAACTTAAGAAGAGTAAAGAATATATGGCTCGATGCCTTAGAAGAGTTCCAGAAAGACGTAGAAAGAGAGTTCCCAGATACAAGAATCGAGATAGATAGAGAAGAGCTTGAAGGAATTATAGATAAGAGAATAGAAGAGCTGGCAAGAGAAGAAGAATTAGGCTTAAAACAACAGTTAAAGAGAGACCCCACAAACCCCGAATACCTTGACAGGCAAAAAAGACTGGAAGCTCTTAAAGGACTCGCGCCAAAGCCAAAAGAGTTACGAAGAAGGCCCAAAGACGAGACAGACCCTTCAGGGGCGGCGCCTGCGGTGGTGGAAGAGCCAGAACCAGCCATAAGAAGAGATGTTATGAAGCATGCAGAAGAAATATCCACAGACTCTTCAGGGGCGGCGCCTCAGAGTAGGCCTGCAGGCGGAGGGTGGCGATTCGGCAGGGTTAGCCAGATAGTGGATGTCGCAAAACAGAGACAGCTGGAAGCGAAGGGCGATAGATATTATACGATACAGCACGGAGAATATATAGGTTTCTATTTCAGATGGAATATATTTAGGCGGCTCCATAATGAAATCGAAGGAAGCTTGAGAGAGAGGGCTTGGTTAATTAGGACAATAGAAGAGGTAAAACAAATCGCCGATACCCTGCAAGCTCAATACCAAGAGGTGCAAAGATCCCCTGCCGGAGGAGAAAGCGTAGAAATCAAAAAGTACCCGGATATCGAAAGAGAATTAAAGCGGATTTCGGATGATTTAGGCCAGCCAACGGCCCCGCTTAGAAGAAAAATTGCAATATGCGTAGGAGGGGCAATTGAAGCTTACCGTTTCGACTCCTTAATCTTAGAAGATATAGAAGGTACTCATGACTGCCTCTCGGAGACATTGAGACGTTTAGAAGAAAGAAGGGCTCAGGTTGAAGGCACACACGAGGGATTGATAAACCTCCTTGTAGAAGCAAGGGGGTGGTACGCAAAAGAGAACCGTTATATACTCGGAGAGATCGAAGAGGCTACTGAAGAGGCTGCTAAAGTAACTACCAGATTAGAAGGCATAAGGCGCCTGGAGGCACTTGCGAATACGCACGAGATCAACGACGAACTTGATGAAAATGAACCTGAATATGAGAAACTCCACGGTTATATAAAAGGAATCGTAAGGTTGATCCGGCAGCGCGGCAACACCAAAGAATACTTGAAAGAGATTAGCAATATTATAGATGATGCCAATGATTTAATACAGTTTGCGGCTGAATTCCAGGATGCGTATTACCAGAGGCTATATTCGGCTCCGGATAGGGCTGACAGACATGAAGTATTAAGATATGAAGTGTTCAGGGAGACTTGGCTTAAGTATGCTGAAAAAAGCAATATTGTCCGCGGGTCGCCTCCCTATCGATATGCGCGATTCTACCAAGCATGTTTCGTCTCCCGGACTACTACCGCAAGTTCTCTAACGCCTCCCGCGAAGATAACAGACCCCCTATTCGAGGCATCCACACTTCTTGAGCAACTCTTAAATAAGGACTATATAGATTCAATATTAAAATCCCTGCCGAAAGGCCATTACCGTAGCACAGAAAGATTTATAGCTGAATTTGATAAGAGGATGAAAAGCCAAAGGGCCGGAAGGGTGCTTATTTATGCTATGTCAGAGGAGGAAAGGCGCGAATTAGTCTCATGTATTGCCCGGGATACACGGTTATCCGAAGAGAAGACGGGGATGCTGAATGAGTGCGCGGACTCATTCTTCTCTTACGACTCGCAAAAGACGCTCCCCGGCATGGGGGGTTTTGTTTTTCCTGTAGGAGCCGTCTTTATCGCAGCTATTTTTATCTGGAGGTATTTAAGGATTAAAGAGTGGATAATAAGATTCTATCTCAAGCGCCTATTGGAATCCGAGGGCGCGGTTAATGCCAAAATCTTAAATAGGCTTTCCTGGCTGGAAGGCGAAAGGTTGTCAGTATCAGCCGACTCCCGGGAATTTTCCGGGCATGTCACCCTAAGAGATGCCGATGGCCATAGGCACTTCGTCATTGACAGAAACGGAAATCTCATCGAGAGATATATCCACAGCAAAGGCCGTTTTAGAGAGGTCTATTTTAGAAATATCCATGTAGACAGCCCTTATAGGTGGGTAAGACTTAGGAGAGATCCGAAGATTGTCCAACAATACAATATCTATGTCGGCGTAGAAAGAATAGGGCACGTTGGCTACATCGGCCTGCCCCCAACGTTAGACGAAAAGTTGATGGACATAGACCGGATAGCTATACGCCCGGAACACATGGCATATAGAAGGCACGGTATAGGAAAGAGCGTAAACAACATATTCGCTAAGTGGGCAAGAGAGGCCGGAAAAGACCTTGCCGCCGTTGGGGTAAATAGCGCGATTGAGGCTCACATCTTGATAGATATCTTAGTTGAGCCGATGATACCAAGAGGGCCAAGGATACCCGCGCTGCTGCTAACAGCTAAACGTATAGAACACCTGCCAAAAGACCCGGTAAATCCGAGAAGATTTAAAGAGACCATCCCCGTCATAGGCGGCAGACCAAACCCCTATTACGTAGTCGGCGATAAGAAAGGTAAGACATTCCGGGCCTTACGCGTAAGCGATGCATCTCAACTCGCCGAAGAGGCAGCACAGGGGCCTGATAAAGGCCCGCTGGGCCTTATTCCCGGCATATGGGGTGGTATTGTCGAGAGATTGCAAAATGTAGGAAGGGTTGCTTTCGGCAGACCTTCCGTTCCGAAGGCCAGCCCCATTGAGGTTGCGCTGGATGAGCTCTGGGAAAAAGTCGATACGCGAAGGGTGAAGAACATCAGCTATCCCGCCTGCGGCGAGGATATGGACTTTCTACTGAATAAAGTCGTAACGAAGATGCCGGCGATAGAAAACGTCTATCTTATAGATGACGAAGAGCAGAGAGGAGAGGTACCTAAAGAGAAGAGAGAGTATATGGAGCGCCTAATCGCCGGGTTTCTGCAGTTGATATATTATCTGGATGGATATTCTGTCGTGTCTATAGATGAAAGATTACAGACGGAAGATAGTCCCATAAAAGGAAGGCCGCACATAACGATTCCGAATAAGAGGCCAAACGACAGATATATTATTGAAGTAGTGGATGAGGCTGCCGGAAGACGTATCAAATTTCATTTTTGTAATGTGGATTACCTTTCGAAATGGGCGCAGTGGAGGTATTTAAGACACCTTAGGGGAAGGGTGGATCTCGCCATATGTAAATATCCGGGGTTTAAGGGAAGCTTATCATTTGGCGTTGCCAAAAGGGCATATTATGACAATACACTCTCGCACGTGAGGCCGCATGGCTACATCCTTGTGATAGATTCCCAGCCGCCGTTTGACAGATTCCATCTTAATAGGCTGCAGGTGGCGGCTACTAATGTCTATCCGGCGTCAGATGTCAGCATAGAAAACTTAACAGGCGGCCATATCGGCGGAGTCCCCTTTGGGGAGAGAAAGAGCCTCGCGTTCTGGGAGAGCATATTGGACCCTCACAGCGACAGGTATATACTCTTCCGCGTGAGAACGAAACCAACGCATATTTGGATTGTCCCCTGGATATATATAAAGAGAATATGGTACGCTCTCCGCCTGCCGAAGCGGCCCGGAGGAAAAGAGGATATCCCTACAGGCAACCTCATCGGCAAGGTCTACAGCCATCCCGACGCAAGGCCGGAGCACCATGTAAGAGAAGGTATTGTGGGAGTTGAAGAAAGGATAAATGGCGCACATTTTCTTGTGTTCTACTTTCGTGATGGAAAAAATGGAGAGACGTTGCAGCGCCTTTATACAAAGAATAGCGGCAGGAAACAGGCAAAGGTCGGCATAAAAAGGCGTATCCCGGGAAGAAATGTAACTGTGCTTACCGACAATTTATATATACACGGCTTTGCAAGTCGAGATATGGCGTATATGCCTGAACCTGCTTTAAATGGCGTTTCTATCATAGGAGAGATTGAACGATTCCATGAAAAGAAAGAACGCTACTACGCGAGACATCCGGATGAATTGCCCAAAGGTGTTAATTCACACACGATGGTTAGAGGCTGCGGTGAGGACGTAAGACAATTGTTAAAGAAGGCCTTAAAAGAAAGAAGGCTTGAGTACGGATTTTCGGCAGAAGCGGCTATAGGATATCTTAGAGAGACCCTGCCTTCGGAAAGGCAGAATGAGGCTGAATTCGCGCTTATTCGGCATAACGGTAGAAGAGGCAGAAGAGGTTTTGCACTTATCCGCGGAGAACAAGATGATGAGTTCGAAGAGATTATAAATGAATCGTTTAAAAAGACCGAGGTCTGCCAGGGGCTCTTCGAAATTATAGAAGGGCGAGTCCCTGCCAACCGTGAAGAACTTGCCCTATGGATGATTCCTAAAAAAAGGACAAAACCATTCCCCAAAAGACTTACCTCTGATAAAATTCGCTTGGCCCGGTTTATTATTGAGGCATACGGCTCTTTAAATAACTGCCGAAGAGAACTCGGTTTTGAAGAAGGCAGAAAGCAGGGCGAGGAATCCTTAAGACACTGGCGCAACTTTGCAATGGTTATGTTAAAGGCGTGTTTCATAGAGGAAGGGATTAGTAGAGAACCTACCCCAAAAGAACTCGATGATTTTATGGATCCTGCGAAAAACAGAGAATTAAATAGAAATAGAAGGTTTCCAAAAAGAGAATCTATCGCTAAGGCTGCCGGAGCCTCTTATGTAAGGGTGGCCCAGGCCGCAATGGATTTTCACAGCGACGGGGAAGGTGTGGAAGAGAGGGGCATGAGAAGAATCCGGGAAAGTCTCGGTTTTGCACAAGCGATGCGTTCCGAGAAAGATTCGCTGCGCCACAGAGAAAATATGATACGTGAGATATATAAGATTATGTATGCTGACGAACTGGAAGGGAGAGAACCCACTCCCGCGCAACTGAAAGATTTTGATAGAAAGAAGAAGCGAAATACCCCCCCTCCTTCAAAGAAGAGATTGGCTAAAACGATTTGCGAATACCTGAATAAATATCACGGCGGATATAATTCGTTCTTTGAAGGCTTAAGCTTTGAACTCCCCAAGACATTAGCCGATCCTGATACATTTGCCAGCGCATTATACAAGTATCTCTATAGAAAAGAACCCACACCAAGCGAGCTTGCGAGATTCAAAGTTCCGAGAGACCGAGATGAGTATTTAAACCCAGAAGATTTATCGGATACCATGGTCAATGCTGCCCAGAGGTATTACAATGGAGTCTCCATGGTCGCCTGGATATTTGGATTTAAATCCAGGAAGCACTCCGGTAAAGCCTCGCTTCACAACTGGCGTATGTACTGCTGGCATCTTTATAGATTCTTACATGATAATAAAAGGCCGAGCCTTGAAGAACTCGAGGAGTTCATGAAGCCTACTAAAAAGCATATAAGGATGCCGACTCACCAGGAGTTTATAGATAGAGGCCGCACAGATTTAGCCACCTATACGAGCCGCGCACACGGAGGCGCCAATGAAGTGGCCAGAAGATTGGGGCTCGATTATAATCTACCCAATAGGACATACAATGGAAAACTTACGAATCTCTTAACGAAGCTCCTGCGCCATTGCGAAAAGGTTGGATACATGCGTATGTGGGATAGCCTAAAGCGAAGCTGGGTAAGGGCGATGGATATGCACCATGGAGGACTTGATGCGGTAAGAAAGAGATTTCTCGGCTTTTTGGCCGAACGCGATCCAGAAGGATTTATTAAAGTAGTTACTGAAATAAGGCGTAGAAAGAATCCACAAGAATTAAAGATAGTTGTGGAGGCCGCGCCTTATATAGAAGCAGCGTTATTGACAGTAAAAAGACAGGATATTCTTGCAAGATTCTCTCAGGTCCTCGAAGCATTTGGAAATGAGTATCTAATCGAGGATACATATAAAAGACTATTAGACATTGTCCGCATAGTCGCGGCCGGCCCCAATGGAGAAAAGCAACCCATAACATACAAAGAAGCCGCAAGCAGGCTCGAGACGCTGTTAAGAGATAATCCGGAAAGGCTAAGAGGCGCCCTCTCCGAAATAAATAATAATTTCTTAAATAGAGGGCTGATGAGGCGCTTTGCATCTGACGCAGTCGGTGGAAGTATAATGCACTCCTTAAATCTAAGATTGCAGTACCAAGCGCTTGACGATGGGTTTGATGTGGGTGATTCGCTTGATGACGAAGAGACAGAACCTACCGTTGCAGAGTTACAGGGCAACCTCATCGGCAAGGTCTACAGCCATCCCGACGCAAGGCCGGAGCACCATGTAAGAGAGGGGATCGTGGGAGTTGAAGAAAGAGAATCGAAGAAAGCAGCCCGCCTTTATCTCACATTATATTTTGTTGATAAGAATAACGGCGATAAACCTCAACCTCTATATACAGAGGACGGCGAAAGGGCAAGGGTCGGCATAAAGAGGCGCCTTCAGACAGGCAGCAGAGAAGTAACCGCAATAGCTAAGCATATGCGTATTCACGGCTTTGCCAACCGGAATATGCAGTATATCCCGGATTTTTTGCTTAACGGCAGCCCGGTAAGAGGCGCTATCAGCCGTTTCCATGAAGAGAGGGAACAATACTACGCGGAATATCCCGGTGAATTGCCGGAGGGCGTAAATTCGCATACGGCTGTAAGGGGCTGCGGAAAGGACGTAAGGAGATTGTTGAAAGAGGCGGTTCGAAAAGGAGAGCTTAGGCCCACATTCGGTTACAGGCAGGCGATAGACTATCTTAAAGAGGTTCTTCCGCCGGAAAGGCAGAACGAAGCCGAGTTCGCCCTTATCCGGCATAATGGAAGAAAAAGCAGAGTCGGAATGAGGCTTGTTTACGGAGAACAAGACAACAGATTCGGCGATATCGTAAATGAGTCCCTGAAAAAGACAGAGGCCTGCTATGAATTATTCCTGATAATAGAAAGGCGTCCCCCAAAAGACATCAAGGAACTCGCCGAATGGATGCGCCCTCAAGAAAGGAAAAAACCGTTTCCAAAAAGATTAAGCAGTGATTATAAGCGTTTGAGAATGCTTATTGATAATGTCTGGGGTTCCCTAAACAACTGCCGGAGAGAACTTGGCTTTGAAGAGGGAAGAAAGCAGGGCGAGGAATCCTTAAGCGTCTGGCGCAATTTCGCAAGGGTCATACTAAAGGCGTGTTTCATAGAAGAGCGAATAGAAAGAGAACCTGCGGAAGAAGAGCTCGATGACTTTATAGACCCTGCGAAAAACAGGGAGTTAAACAGGAATCGAACATTCCCGTCAAAAAAATCGATAGCTAAAGCCGCGGGTACATCCTACGCCATTGTCGCCAAAATGGCAAGAGTGTACCATAGTAATGGGAGAACTGATGACGGAGATGCCGAAAGAGGAATAAAGAAAGCCCAGAAGAGACTCGGCTTTGAATATAAACTGCTGACCAGAAGAGATTCCTTGAGCATAAGGGCAAATGTAATACGCGGGATATATAAGATTATATATGCCGAAAGGCTCAAGGGAAGGGAACCGACACCGAGCGAGCTTAGGGATTTTAACCAAAAGAAGAGACGCAGGAAGCCGCCGCCTTCAAGAAGGAGACTAGGCGGGGCAATTTGCGAAGCCTTGAATAAATACCACGGAGGGCGCAGGGCCTTTTTTGAAGGGTTGGGCTTTGAATTTCCCGAGCCCTTAAGAAATCCACGTGTCTTCGCTGCGCGGCTTTATAAAGATTTATATGGAAGAAGGCCTTCCCGCGAAGAGCTCAATAGGTTTATGGTCCCGAGAGACCGAAACCGCTACCTAGATGCCGAAGACCTGTCGCCCACGACTCTTAATGCCGCTGGTAGAATCTACGGGGGCTTAGCCATGGTCGCTTGGACATTCGGGTTTAAGACAAGAATACGGCGCGGCAGGGCCTCGCTTTCCAACTGGCATATGTACTGCTGGTACCTCTATAGATTCTTACATAATAACAGAAGGCCTACAATTGAAGAGCTGGCTGAATTCATGAAGCCTACGAGGAAGAACATAAGAATGCCGAGTAGAGAAGAATTTATAGAGGCAGGCCGTCGTGATTTAGCTCAATATACGACGCGCCATGGCGGGTTATATGCAGCAGCTGAAAGACTCGGGCTCGATTATGATAGGCCCGATGCCACAAGCAACAGAGACTGGCGGACCTTCTCAAGAAAGCTGCTGCGCGCTTACAATGAACATGGATACGAGGCCATGTGGGCTAAGCTCAAGCCTACGCAGAAGAAGGCAATAGACGAATACCACGGCGGCCTCGAGGCGGTTAAGACAAGATTCCTCGCGCTTCTTGTGCGGCTTAAGCCGGAGGCAAAAGTATATGAGCCTGTAAGAGACGAAACGCTTAGAAGGGCAGAAGAAGTTATGTCTATAGTCGCTGACGGACCGGATGCTGAAAGAGACGGCAGATTTATCACCCACGACGAGGCCGTAAGAAGGCTTAAGTTGATACTATCGCGGGATCCGAAGGCGCTTAGAGATGCCATTTTTCCCATCGTAGCTAACTACGGCAGAAGAGTTCTTGTAGGGCTGTTTGCCTCTACAAAGACCGGGGATATGACATTACGCGGCATTGGCTTAAGGCCGAGCTACGCGAAAAAGATAGACGGCGATGACTCAAGCCCGGACGATGATTTGTCCGAACCTGCTGGCGGCAGAAGAGGCGTTGCACTTACTCCGCAAGACGCTGAGGATGCCTTTGCTCTAGAAGAATCGCCAGATCAAGAAGAATCACTCGACCGAGTTTTACCCCTTACCGCGTCATCGACAAGAGGGTGGGCGATGTGGATTTTTGGAGAATGGCTGGGGTCCTGTAAGGCGTTTTTGTATTTATTATTTGCGCCGTTATGGGAGATATTCAGGCCCTTCTATAAGCCGGGGAGCTGGCTGGATGAACATCCGTCCGCGATTGACCCTGCAAAACCGCAGACATCTTTAGAGAGGACACAGCGCGTATGGGGATTGAGAGCGATTTATATAGGCATGGCACTAACACTTTTGTGGGGGTTAGTTAAGATATACGCCGGATGGGAAGGGATTACCTTATTAGAGGTATTTATTCGCGTTATTATCGCGCCGCTTGCCGCGAATGCCCTTATCCACGCCTCATATAACGGCCTTGCCCTTTTAACAGAATTAATTGAAGAGCCAGAGAGGCCGCCTATTTACACCTTTCCGCTGTCTGATGCAGAAACAAGTCCTAATATTCCCGCGGGAATGGGCTGCGTAGAGATCGACATGGATACGCATAAGAGGCTTCATGTGACCGCGCTTTCAAGAAAGGCAGGGAGCATAGAAGAGCAATTTGAAGATATCATTACCTATGTTAGAGGAATGTTAAATCATTACGGCGTGGACGCGCTCTGCCTTGTACAGGGAACAGTCTCTTTAAGGGACATCGCAGACAGAGAAACATGCGAACAGATTTTAAAGCATCACTTTGGCGACTCATCGCCGCCTCTAAATTTCGTGGAACAGCCGCCCCTTGCGGAAGGGAGAGTAGTTGGCCTTGAGGGGTGGGCGATTATCCCCACATCACCGCATGTAAAGATTGAGAAGGTATCGGAATATACGACTGTCGTGGAAGAAAACGGCGTATACGCGGTTTACATCAGCGGCATTACCGCAGATGAGGATAAAAGAGCGACATTCAGGGAAGAGTCCGACAACGTCTTATTAAATGTAGAGAGAGAATTAAGGAAAGCTTCGGAAAGATTCAGTATAGAAGTAGATTATAGTAATTTTGTAAGGGCGTGGTTCTTTAATCCCGATTTTCTTGAAATAGACCTTAATGAAGATTTACAGCGGTATAAAGTATTCTGCTCGTCAAGGACACGGTATTACAACAACATAAGAGAATTTCTAAAAGGCATACTTGACGAAGGTTTCAGAAAGAAAAACCCCAAATTCCCGTTAGAGAAGGCCTATCCCGCCTCGACGGGTATCGGTGTTCAGCCCGCATGCCCCCTTACAATGGCCGTTGTCGCCGCCGCCGCAAGAAAAGTCGAAGAGACCAGCGTAAGCGCGGCGCCCCTGCCGAGCCCCTGCCAGACAAATCCGGCAGACTACCCCTCTGAATACGGAATAGAGTCACCCAAATTCTCCCGCGCCACATTCTTCAGGATGGGCGAGAGGGCCATTGTCTATATTTCCGGCACGGCTTCTATCACCGGGTCGCGAACCAGATATAAGACAAGTGTCGAGAAACAGACGCGAAGGACCCTCAAGAATATCAGGCTGCTTATTTCGCGAAGGAATCTAAGAAGGCGCGGTCTTAAGGAATGGGGCGCCAGGCCGGAGGACATTGTACAATTGAGAGTCTATATCAAAAATCCCTCGGATTATAAGAAGGTAAGGGCCATATGCGAGAAGGAGTGCCCCGGCATACCTATAACATATGTGCTCGCCGATGTCTGCAGGGAAGGATTATTGGTTGAGATTGAGGGAGTGGCATATGTAGAGAGAAGGCCAGAGAGACCGTCTCTCAGGCTGGCTCCGCTTATGGTTGACGACCCGAGCTTCGAGGATTTCCATGCTTTCGACAAAAGTGTAGAAAGAAGAGCCAGACAGCAAAGAGAGACTCCTGACTATGTAAAGATAAATGCTGAGGATATAGAACGCTTTCTTAGGGAACGTTTTGCGCCGGTTGGCAATAGGCCGCATGCGCAGTTAGGCGGCCGCGGAGTGATGTTTAAGGAATTGCTTGGGCAATTTAGGGAATTTTGCGGAGATGAAAGATACAGAGAAAGAGCGTTTTTAGAAGCGCTTGTGTGGCTGTTAGATGTATATGAGTGCGGCCGCGTTGTAAAGAAAAAAAAGGGCGGAAGGCCGCATAAGGTTGTAGTTACAAACGTAAGTTTTAAGACGCGGAGGCCTGATGGCCCGCCCGCTGAAGATTCTCCTGACGCAATAAGACCGTCTGTACTAACCAAGGCGAGAGGAAAAAAGAGGCCTGTTGTTACTGTTAGCCGGAGATTGCTGGGGAGAAGAGTGGAAAGAATAGACGGATACTACGCCGCAAAAGCCCTTGAGGACTCTTCCGCCGCAAAGAACTTTGAGGATTCTTCCGATACGAGGGGCGTTGTGAATATTGCGAGCTATCTCCTGGAGAGACGCGAAGAAAGAGACGTTTTAGTCCTAAAGAGCCGTGAAGGTAAAGAGGCGGCAGTGTTATCCCAATATTCAAGCCGCGTAAGAGGCATTGAGAACGAGAACCATAGGCATAGAGAAGGTGTAAGTTGTATAGAAGAACTAAGCGCTCAGGGCGCAATAGATGAAGAGAGAATCGAGCTCACAGAGGGGGGTCTCTTGGATGCTGATTTCTCCGGATACGGTCTGATATTTATAAGATGGCCGTGCCTTATATTAGAAGAAGGAAGTCTAAATGAGCGTATTGAAAGGAAGCTTTTAGAAGAGGCAAGAGACGGGACATTATTTGTCATCGATTATGAGGGGCCGTCACAATCCGCGGCGAGCTTTCAAAGACTCGAACCCGTAGAAGATATTCCGTATTATCGGGGAATTCCCAGAAGCATAAGAGCATATAGATTTAAGAAGAAAGACCCGAAAGAAAAGAAAAAAGACGCCGCCGAAGAATCATCCGCCAAAAAGAAGACTAAGAAGCGGCGCCCCTACAAGAAGCAAAAACGCGGCGTAGCGAACGTATCATTTTTAGCGCCCCTTGCTTCTAAAATATCCAGAGCTCTTCAGGCCGCATTTCAAAGATCACGCGCTTTTACATATGATACTTACGTCGTTGACGCAGAGACAGGCCGGAGAGTAAAGGCCGTTATAAGAAGAGACAGAGCCCGTCCCGATGATAGGGTTGTCTTAGAGGTTAATAATGAAGTTGCGGGTTACTTTACTTATAGAATAGATGAATATGAGGGCAATGAATCGCTGCACATCAAAGACCTCGATGTTGATGAAGAACATCAGTACAGAGCCGCAGCCGAAAGAGAGCTTAAATGCGTCGGTTTCAGGCTCATGCAGGCAGCCGTATCATTAAGCCGAGCATTCCCCGGAACTGGCGGGGCGGTTAATCTTGTCTCCGATGACAAGAATTTCATGGCTGAGCAGTTCTACGACGAGCTTACAAAATTCGGCTTAAAGTGCAGGAGGGCGACTAACGTTATAAGCGGAAA
This sequence comes from Candidatus Omnitrophota bacterium, assembly GCA_016783555.1. Lineage (GTDB taxonomy): Bacteria > Omnitrophota > Gorgyraeia > JABMRJ01 > JABMRJ01 > BS750m-G22. The sequence continues at coordinate 12,240 of JADHWH010000028.1, forward strand.
AACAGTAGATGCAGGAGGCTTAGATTGGCATCTTGAGGCAGAAGACGCCGACAAGTTTGTTGACGGAATCGAGTCCGCGGTCAATTCACGGGTGAGATTACCAGACCAGACCGCCATACATGGCTTAAACCTCTGGGTAGGGTTGGCCGCGACATTGGCGCTCGCGCCTGTCTTGGGAGTTTTAATGTGGCTCGGCTCGATACTCCCTCATGAATTCGCCCACTTCATGGATAAGCATGACTATAAATTGAGTGAAGTCCGACTTCGGCATATAAAGGAGTTCTTCTCTGAATTATGGCAGGGAATAAGAAAGAACGGCTGGAGGAGTATTTACAGAGGGATTACTATTGAAGATTCCAGGGGCCTGCCGGGTGTTTTTGCAAGCTTAGACATGGCCGGCATATTCTATATAATCGCGTTTATATGGCCGGCTACACTTCCGTATACGCTTCCTCTTATTATTGTAAATATTATATTCGCGCTTTCCATAACAGACTGGGCGGATATCATAGATTATATTTATGAAATAATAGGCAGGACCGCAGAGCCTATAGTTGGGATAAAGAGAGAGCCGGATGGAACCAGGTATATCTGGGTTCACCCTGTGGTAAATATCCTTCCCAGAGGAGTGCGGAATTACATACTTCTATATGGGAGGGCGCGCCTTGCCGGGCATGGGAAAATTATTTCATGCCCGCCTTTTATCGGACAAAGATATATACCGAAAAAGTTTCCTACGAACGAAGAGGCAGCCCGCAGGGAGATTACGACTGTAGAGAAAAACCTTGCCTATCTATTTGACCCGTCTTTTAGAACCATTCACGAAGATGCTTATAGCATGCTGGGTGTTGAACCGCGTCATTTAACACCGGCCTTATGCGATGATCTGATGATAAGATACAGGAGTTATATGGAGGGGACGCCCGAACAGCAGAGAAATAGCGCGCGATACAATTTTAAGGATGGAGAGTGCCTTGCGTATTTTTCAGCGGAATACGGAATGGGACGGAGAGGATTATTTACGTATAGCGGCGGGTTGGGCGTACTATCCGGCGGCCACCAGCGCGCCGCAAGCGACAGATATGCTTCGGGTGCCTTCACCGCAGTAGGCATTGCCTGGTTCAGGGGCTTTTTTAAGCAGGTAATAGCTGAGAACGGCTGGCAGGTTGAGGATTACACAAAGGACATTAACTTTGAAGAATTCGGCGAGCGCGTAAGAGACCCTGATAACCCAACTGAAGATCTTCTAATAAAAATAGCAGCTCCTTTTTACGGCCATACCAAATACATATATGCGAAGGCGTGGAGAATAATGGTTGGCAGGGCGGAATCATACCTTTTAGATACGAATATAGGCGAGAATGATCCGCTGCACGAAGACTACAAAGTAGATTCATTGCCTCATTCGAAGGCATTGACACACAATTTATACGCGGAAGGAGGAGCGGCCGAAGGAGAGAAATGGAGGTTTAAGCAGGAATATCTGCTGAGTGTAGGCGGAATGCAGCTCCTTGATAGGCTTGGCAAGAAGCTTGCGGTAGTGCATCTAAACGAAGGGCACGCTGCGTTCACCCCGCTTGTTTTATTGAGAGATGAGCTTTCTAAAGGCGTGGATTTTGATGAGGCATTAGCTAAGGTAAGAGAAAAAGTCGGTTTTACCACCCATACGCCCGTTCCGGCGGGAAATAAGATATATTCTTTAGGATTCTTTGAGGAATATTTCAGGGCTTATTTCGCCGAGGCCGGCATATCCGAGGCTAATTTCAACAGATTGATAGGATTATTGAATGACTTGGTTATAGTAGAAGGCGGGGTATCGATGGCAAGGCTTGCCCTGGTGTTCTGTTCATACGCGAATGCTGTAAGTGAGGAGCACGCGAAGACCTGTAGAAGAATACACAGCAAGGCCTGGAGAAGGGTGCATCCGGACTGCGACCGGGAGGGTTATGACCGTGACTTCGTAACAAATGCGGTGCATGAGGCATTCTGGCAGTCACCCTCTATCCAGAATATGCTAAGAAAGAGGCTCTCAAGAATGCGAAAGATACGCCGCAAGCCACTAAACTCGCTGACTCACGATGAATTAACCAGATTAATACAACCCATATCTGCCGATAAGATAATTGACGTTAAAAAGAGGGCAAAGAGAAAGGCTGCAGAAGAGCTTAGGGGCCTGCGGGGAGTCGAGCTTGATCCGGACGCGCTTACGATAGTTGTCGCGAGAAGGTTTGCTACGTATAAGAGAGCGGATTTGGTCTTACCTTTAATAGATAGGCTGAAAAAAGCGGCAGTTAGCCGCGGCATTAAGCTCCAGATTGTATTTGCCGGAAAGGCCCATCCTACGGATGATATGGGAAAGACCATTATACAGAGAGTAGTTAACGCCGCAAAGGCTGACCCGGAATGTATATTCTTCATAGAAGACTATGATATAGATATTGCGAAGTGCCTTACCCGGATAGCCGATCTATGGCACAGCAATCCTATACGGCCGCGCGAGGCAAGCGCGACGAGCTTTATGAAGGCAGGGCTCTGCGGCGCGCTTATTATATCTACGCCTGACGGCGCTATGCTGGAAACTGAGACCGCCTTTCTATTTGGCAGGGATATAGACTACAGTGTGCTGGAAGGCTTAAAAGAAGGTTCCGATGAGTATAATGCGAAACTGCAGGAGATACAGGCGCAGGAATTGGCGGAGCTCGAGCGGCTTTATGAGAGGATAATGGATTTATATAGAGACAAGGAGGCATGGGCAGATAGGATAAAGGGAACTCTTATCGAGTATATGGCCAAATTCAACATGCGGCGCTTCCTGATGGAATATGAGGATAAGATGTATCTGCCCGTTGTAAGGAATAACAGAGCAGGTGATAATAAAGGCCCGGCTGTAAGCGCCCCTCCATCCAACGGTACGGCTGGTTCTACAGACCCCTCCGGCGCAGCGCCAAAAGAGCAAGTAAGAAACTCGATTTCTGTTAAGAAAACGGTAGATCCTCCCGCGTGGGCGAAGAACCTGAGGATCTACTATCTCTTCTCAAGGAATATGGCTAGACCCGGAAGAGACCAAAACGCGTTTGGGAATTTCACGGATCTCAAGGAGGCGATATGGCACGCGAGGGCCCTGGGATTCAACGCTGTATTCATGCTTCCTCCGTTCGATCCTGCCGTAGAGCTTGATCTCCACGCGGACAGCCCGTACTCTCTCTTAAGTTTCTATGCCTTTGATCCGAGGTGCATAGATTGGGAAGTGACCGGTTTGGCGGGCGCGACGCTTCTTGAGAAGTGGAATGAGTTCAACAGCGGCCCTCTCCCTACTGCGTTTACTTCTTTATCCCAAGACCCAAGGTTTACCCGATACGCGATGGTCAAGGCGCTGAGGATCGCGCGAAATAGGATAGCAGGGTATCCGTTGAGTGATTACCTCTCTGAAGGCCAGGCAGCTACCGACAAAGAGATTATGGCGACCGATGAATACGCCCTTACCTGTAATATTATCCTTATGGAACAGTTCTTCGCCAGAGAGCAGATGACGGACGCCATTGCTTACGCGCATGAGCAGGAAATGAAAATCGGGGTAGACAAACCGTTCTTTGAAGCAATGGACAGCGTTGAGGCGAGGTTTAATCCCCAAATTTTCGAGCGGGATAGAGACGGCAGAATAGAACCGGCCGGATACAATCTTGACCATCCGGATCCGGCTAAACGTCAATTCTGGGGAAGTAAAGAAGATCAACGAGGCCTCGCACGCTACAACTGGGACGAATTAAGAAGCCAGAACTACAAGCCTCTCGTCGCCCCAATACGATATTATATAGAGGAATTGGGCTTTGATTTTATAAGGGGCGACGCCCTCCATTACGGATACGGTCAGGAGGGGTACTATGAGAGCGTAGCCGAAGTGTGTGCGCGAAACAACGCCTTATTCATACCGGAAACGCTGGGATGCTGGAACGAAAGAGCGGTAAACGGCAGATGCCGGGAACTCGGTATGATGCCTATCAATAATCTTATCATGAGGGAATGGGGCGGGTGTGATACGCTCAGTAAAAAATGGCAATGGGTTGCTAATTATTTTACCGAAAGGTCGAGATTGCCCGAGGTTTGGATGCCCACCCATCATGATTCCCTGCGAATCATGTATGAGTATGACGGACTGTTTGATCGCGTAACACACCTTGAAACGCGCGCACGGGTAATGCATTTTCTCTATGGCCTTGCGCTGCCCAACTATTCTATTCTTTACGGTGATGAGTTCTTTGAAGAAGAGAGCGTCCAAACGATAGGTCAGTCGTCTCTTTGGAAACACCCTTCACCGGCTCATTATCGCCTGGCGAATCTTGCCATGCATGCGTTGCACAGTCTATTCCCGCAGGTATTTCCCGCGCCAAGACATGACCTGACTGATTTTCTCTCAAGAATCAATGAAATAAAAGCCCTCCATCCCTATACAGGTGATTTAGGCAACACGACGTTCCTTTCAAGTTCTGACCGGGAGATAATCTTCACCAGGCACTCTGCGGACGGAAGCAGGGTGCTTGTATGTATGGTTAATCCGTCGCACACCACACAGGAAGGACGGGCATTCCTGCGCTTACACCACTTAGGAGTCGATTTAAATAAAGGATTGACTATCATCGACGGCTTTAACGACCAGGAGCTTACCTTCAGCCAGGAGAACGGCACGCTCTTTGAGGACGGCAGTGTCTACTATAAGCTTGCACCCGGAGCTGGCCACGTCTTCGAGGTGGAAGTTGATAGAGAGCGCGCCGTAGTAGCGCGCCACCGCGATGCCCTGCGTAGATTCTTATTTAACGATAACGGTATGCCGGGCATACACGCGGGATACCCCCACTTCGGAGACCAGGAATGGGGCAGGGACACGCACATTACTATGCTTGGTGTCGTTGCCGACGATGATTTACAGGAAGAGGCGCGGGATATGCTGATAAAATGGGCGGCGCTGGAAGATGGGGGAAGCATTCCCAACGTATCAGGCTGGGGAGGGGGCGGCCGAAACTATAATACCTCGGATGCCGCGCTCTGGTATGTAAATGCGGTATATATATATGCCAGAAGAGCCGAAGCTAACCACAGCATTCTGGATGAACAGGTAAATAGCGAAGGTAAGACCGTGCGGGATGCCTTAAGAAACATCATGGCCAAATACTCCCGCACTAAGGACCAGGTAACCAACTGGAACGAATCATTTGGCGTGCACATGGACCCCGAGACATGCTTTGTGTGGGTGCCCAGGAAGTCAACATGGATGGATACCGACTATACCGAGCGCCAGGGGTATGCGGTTGAGATTCAGGCGTTCTGGTACAATGCAAACAGGGTGATGCGTGAATTGGACCCGGAGAATTGCGAGGCATACGACGACCGGGTGCGCAGATTAGAAGAGAATTTCCTTAAATTTTTCTGGAATAGCCATGAGAATACGGTCTATGGCATTCTTGGGACAAACGCAAGATTCCCATCTCCCGATAATCCGACAGCCGATATCCAATTACCGTGGGACGCAATCCCTGACCCTGTCGTACGCTGCAACCAGATATTCGTAGCATACTTCGGGTTGGTAAAACCCGGAAGCCCGGAGATGCAAGGGATTCTGGAGTCCACGAGAGACCGCTTACTTCTTCCCGGTTCATTACGCAGCCAGGCAGTGCCTACAAAGATATATGAAGGGTTGCGCAAAAGAGAAGACGGTGTCAACGAATGGGCTGTTGCGAGGGCCCCGGGCGAAGGGGAAGAAGCCCATTGGCCTTATTGCCCCCATTATGACCACTATGAAGGCGACCCGAGTTACCATAGAGGCGTTGCCTGGTGCTGGCCAAACCCGTTCTACTGGGTAGCCGCTGTACGCGAAGACTTTGAAACAAGAGACACCGCTCTGGCAACGCTTCGCAGTGACTCCCTCCACCTTATGCAGGATAGCGCTACCGGCGGGAGCTTCCTCTATGGCGGAAGCCTGCCGGAATTGACAAACCCCTATGTCAACGTTTTGCCAGATGCCGAAGGCAATGCTTATAACTACGCCTACCCTGTCAAGGCAATGTGCGGGGAGCAGGCCTGGAGTGTAGGCTGCAGCATGTGGGCTTTGCACGAACTCGGCGGAGACGAAGGCTTTGAACGAAGCAGATTCCCCTTAAGTGTGGAAAAGAGAAAGTGGTATGTCTTAAGAGGGCTGGCACGGCCGTCTACGCCCTTGCAATTAGGCGCTGGACAGTTAGACCCGACAGGATTTGTTGAGCGCGTAAACCGCGTGCAGGAGGCCTGTCCGTACCTTGCCGAGTCAGATAACGTGCACTTCATATCAAATACAGGCGGGGAGCTTATATTTACAAGACACTCGCAGGATGGGACGAGAGTCCTCGTGTGTATCTTTAACCCGAACCAATACGTGCAGAAGGCAAGGGCCCCCTTGCGCTTGCACCATCTGGGCATAGATTTAAATCAAGCGCTTACGGTCCGCGATATCTTTAATGACCAAGAGCTTACCTTTAGCCGGGAAAGCGGTAACCTATTTTCCGACGGCAATATCTACTATGAGCTTCAGCCGGGCGGGTGTCATGTATTTGAAGTAGAGGTACATAGAAAGAGGGCTGTTATTGGGCGGCTCCGTGACGCTCTGCAATTCAGCGACCGCGAGTCAGAACGGGATGCCGTTGTTGCACTTCTCGGCGCTATGAGCGATGAAAACCTGCGCGAAGAAGCGCACGATACACTGCTTGCATGGGGCGCAAGGGCCTTTACTACAGCAGATGCGCCATTGTGGTATGTTGAGCTGGTAGGCCGATATGTCGATAGATACGGGGAAGCCATATTAGATGAGAGAGTCAGTCAGGAAGGACCCACTCTTCGGGAATCCCTTAGGACAGTCATGGACAGATACCATAATCCCAGCGCTGACGCAGGGATGCATACAAACGGAGAGATTGGGTTTATTTGGGTGCCGGAAGGGATGACATGGATGGAGGTTAGCCGGCAGGGCTATCCCGCGGAGATTCAGGCCCTTATGTATAATGCGGACCTCCGCATGTGCAGGTTAGATCCTGATAACGCAGGCAGGTATGCCGCGCACGCTGAAAAGATCGAGCAGAGCTTCTTTACCTATTTCTGGAACCATAGCGAAAATACGATATACGATATGCTGGGGACAGACGGCCTGAAGCCTCCGTGGCAAGCCCTCCCTGACCCTGCGGTACGGTGTAGCCAGGTATTGGTCGCATATTTCGGATTAATCAAAGGCGACCGCGCAAAGGATATTTTATCATCCACAAGAGATAGGTTGCTTCTCCCCGGCTCATTAAGAAGCCTTGCCCGGCCGGCAAAGATATATGAAGAGTTGGAATGGCCTGAAGGTGAGCTGCCGCGGTGGCGCGTGAGAGACCCCGGGGATGGCGAGACCGCCTCATGGCCGTTTAATACGGCGTATTGCGAAGACTACGCATATGATAACCGTTACAATGGCCCGGGACACGGCTGGGTTAATCCGTTCTATTGGGTAACTGCCGTAAGAGAAGATTTTATTTTGAGAGAAGAGGCGCTGACAGCTATGTTCAATGATTCGAGGCATCTCTTGCAGGATGCCGAGACAGACGGTAATTTCCTCTTCGGCGGAAGGCTGCCGGAGTTGACTACGCCGGAAGCTGTAGAGTTGCAGGATGCCCAAGGGAATTCGTACCTTTATGCGTATCCGATAAAAGATGCATACACTGACCGGCGCTGGAGCGCGGCCTGTACTATGTGGGCCTTGCGGGAACTCAGCGGAGACGAAGGTTTCGAACGCAGCGCATTCCCGCTCAGCGTTGGAAAGAAGAAGTGGCACATAGTAAGGAGCCTTGGCCGCGGATACGCCCCGTTACATCTTGATGCAGCACAGGACCCGACCGGGTTCATCGGCCGCGTCAATCAGATACGGGAAACCCATCCCTATCTTGCCGAACCGGATAATACTCGCTTCGTATCGGATACAGAAAAAGAACTCATCTTCACGCGGCAGTCACAAGACGGACACAGGCTACTCGTATGTATCTTCAACCCGACCGACACCAGACAAGCCGGACAGGCTCAGTTACGGCTGGGCATATTGGGATTCGATGTAAATGATGAATTGACCGTCACCGACGCCTTTAACGGCCAGGAACTTACCTTCAGCCGGGAAAATGGGACACTATTCGAAGACGGCAGCGTCTACTATGAGCTTCCGGCAGGAGGCTGCCATGTATTTGAGTTAGAAGTCGATAGAGAACGGGCAATACTAAGACGGCTCTCCGGTGTAGACTCATTAGATAATATAGAGGGAATTGATGCGCCGACAAAGAATAGAATCTGTGAAACAGTAGCCACGCTGGATGAGTCCATGGGAAGTTTTGTTAAGCCCGACCCGAACGAAGAATTAGGAATTGAGGCGGGAAGGCCCGATTATCCGATCAGCGAAGTGGAATGGGGAAGAGACACGGTGACTTCTGTTCTGGGCCTCATAGCGACCAAACGATTTGACGAGGCGAAGAGCATTCTTCTTAAGTGGGCGCGTCTTGAGTGTTTCGGACAACTGCCTAACGCTCTGGCCCATTCGGGGAATTGGGAGACCACCTACAACACGTCAGATGCTCCTCTATGGCTGTTTGAAGTCGTATATCAGTATGAAATGGCCGCACGGGCTGCCGGCCACGATTCGATACTAGATATGCAGGTCACCGACGACAAAACCGTGCTGCAGGCGCTTCAGTATATATTCAAGCGTTATTCTGAACCGAACGACGAAGGCAAGGTTCAAGGAAACCCACAGACAATTCTTGTCTATGTTCCCGGTGTCTCGACATCGATGGATACCCTGGTTACCGCAAGACAAGGATATCCCATCGAGATTCAGGCTCTCTGGTACAACGCACTCAATATTATGAGCGTGCTCGACCCATCCAGGGGTGACGTCTATCGGGATTTAGCGGTCAGGGTTAAGGAGAGCGCGAATGAATATTTCTGGAATGAAGCGGAAGATACCGTATACGATGTATTAGGGGCCGATGGAGTTAAACATCCCAGCCTTACTATACCGGACCCCGCTGTGCGGTACAATCAGATCTTCGCGGCATATTTTGGATTGTTTGAAGGTGATCGCGCCAAAAAGATTATACGCTCCACGTTTGAGCGCTTGCGCATTCCCGGCGCGTTACGAAGCCTTGCCAGGCCGACGAAAGTGTATGAAATGGAGCGCACACCCGAAGGTAAGGTCGTATGGCATGTGAGGGAACCCGAGAATCCACAAGATGCGATGTGGCCTACCGCTACGTATAAACCCTGGTTTAATAACGATGCCCCTTACGAAGAGTGGTTGCAGGGATACCACAACGGAGCCGGCTGGATATGGGTCTATCCTTTCCTCTATATTACGGCGGTAAGAGAAAAAGAGATGACGCCCAGAGATGCATTAACCGAGATGTCCTATGATCTCTCAAGACTCACGAAAGACCCCTATACCCATATCGAAGGAGAGCCTGAAGGCAGTTTATCCGAGATTACCGACGGCGAAGTCGTGCAATTACAGGATACGAGCAGAAACACGTATCTTTACGCTCATCCTAAAAAATGCCGCAGGCAGGCATGGAGTGTCGCCTGTGCCCTGTGGGGTTTCAAGGTGCTTATTAGCGGCCGCCATGAACAAGCGCCTGATCCTGGCGAAGCTGCGTCGCCCACCCTCGCCACCGACCCCTCCGGCGCAGCGCCGAAGGAAAACGTCCCCGTGGATATACTCGATTATGCGGCGGTGAATCCTTTCTTGGTGAATATGATCGAGCGCCTGCGGAGGGTAAAGGGGCGCCTCAATATACCGGATGAGGAATTCAGGGATATCGCCAACCCCGACCATATCTTCTTTACAAGTTCTACGCAAAGGGTAAATAGAAGAAAGATGAAGGCTATTGCCTTTCGGATAAAACATGACCTCACGCTGGGAAGAGGCGGGGGCGGCATGCGCATTGTCTATCCTAAGAATCTCCTAAAGCCTAAATACGCCGCTTATTTCAAGAAAGACGATGCTCATCCCAATGACGCGCAGATACTCGGCGTCAGCTCTATAGAGGAAGCAAGAAATTTTGTAAAAAGATGGATATATGAAGAAAATCTGGCGCTTGCCATCGGTATGACATTGAAGAATGCCTCATCCAGGCTTAAGCTTGGAGGCGCGAAAGGGGTAATGCTGGTAGGCGATGTTATTGAGCGCGGCGGCAAATTCTACCTTAGCCAGATAACAACTGGCAATACCCAGAAAGATCATCTTCTTTTAAGGCGCATAAGCCGCGATATATCGAGGGAATTCTGCCACAGCGGCGCTGTCAGGCATGCAAACGACAAACCGGCGCCCGATGTCAATACGACCGACAGCGATATCATACCTATATTCTTAGATGAACACCTGGAGACACTTGTCGAATTAGAGCGGGCCGTATTGTACGAGTTCAGCAGCCCCGGGCTTAGCAGGGTATTGTCCGCTGTATATGAGGAGAACGAGGCTTCTACAGACAAGACAAAGTTCCTTCTGGGCAAAGAATATGTTAAGGCCGCTGTGCAATATCATGAAGAGACGGGCGTCCCTGTGCCGGAACTAGGCACGTACACCGGTAAGCCCGAAGATTTAGGCGGTTCAGAGGTGAGAAATGAGGCCACCGCTTTAGGAGGCCTTATCACTACTATAGGTGTGGTCTGCAAAATCGACCCGGAGAGGATAGGCAGAGATAAGCCGTTGGAAGGCTTGACTGTGGCTATTCAGGGATGCGGCAACGCAGGCGGCAATGCAGCCAGATTATTCGCCGAGACAGGCGCGACAGTAATAGCGATAAGCGACATCTGCACTGCTTTATATGACGAGAATGGATTAAATGTGCATGAAGTCCTGCAGGTAAAGAGGCAGACAGACTCATTAGAAGACTGCGTAAAACCGGATGGCCCCCGAAGGCTTGAGAAGGCCGATTCTCTGCTTGAGCTTGCCTGCGACATACTCGTTCCGGCGGCAACAGAAGATGTTATAACCGCGGATAACGCAGATAGAATTCAAGCCGGGATTGTGGTAGAGGTAGCTAACGGACCCACCACAATAGAGGCGGATGAAATATTGCATAAGAAAGGCAAGATTGTTATACACGATTCCCTTGCCTCTGCCGGAGGTGTTGTAGTATCAGAATATGAGCGCGAGCAGAACGAAAGAGGAGAACATTGGCCGGCCGAACATATTAAGAGTGAACTGCAAAAGACTCTCCTCGCGAGCCTGGATACGATATGGAAGATCAGTCAGGATGAAGGCGTTGATCTCAGGACAGCGGGAGACATCTACGCCGTTACGCACATACTCGAGGCAAAAAGAAGCGGCCAATCAAGAAAAGAGGATATTTTAACGACGCTTCCTCCTTCCCAATCCGATCCAGTATGGCTACAACCCGCCTCATTGAGCAAGAATCCATGGTATACCTTCCTTGTCTCTTTCTGGTTTGAGGAGGGTAAGGTATTTTTGCCGCAGTTGTTGTTTATAATACTCAGCGTTATCCCGGGCATGCCTATGCTTAAGGTATCTATCTTTGCAGGCGCTTTACTTTTATTGGGTAGTCTATTTACCGTGCTGCACCCCTTGAAAGACCGCGCTCCGCCGGAACTGGAGAGAAAGAATATCGTTGCAAAACTTTGGCTTACGCTTAAAAAGGCATACAAAGACCCCACGTCTAAAGAAGAGACCATGGTTAAGATTGCGGTCAACGCCGTACTTCTCTCATGGTCTCTTATGTTTTTAACATCCCTCATCGTAAACGACCCCAACGCCATAAAATTCTTAGCGATAGGAAGCCACCTTCTCATACACGGCTGTATATTAAAACTCTTTAAAGAAGAGCGAAGGAGACTCATTGCGCCTGCCATAGCAAGCGCAGCGGGCGTTATCTTCGGGCTTATATTTATACAGAACCCGTTTGTCGGCTTAGGATACGTCGTTTTAATCCACTTGGCGACTAACGTAGGGGTATTTCTTTATAACTTCGCAAGGGCATTGGTGAAAGGAAAATCCATGGCCTTAGCTTATAAGGTTGCGCTGACAGGCCGCTTCCTTGAGTACGCTTCATTTGGTAAAGACGATGAGGAACATAAAACCATGCCGAGAGGGAAGGCATTCTATGGTTATGGACATGATCCCGGTGAAGCGGAGAAAATAAAGGGACAAAAGCTAAGAGGTGAGGCGGAAAACGAAGGTGATTTGTTGGACTTTCTTTGGAGATTTTTTCGAGATGATTCAGATAGATCAGGCAGAAGCATACCGGTAGACTTTTTACACCGCGTATTCGAATATAACATGTATCCATTTAGAATATCCGTGTTTAAAAGGACATTAGGGAGCCTAATTAACCAATATCAGCTTGGAAGCTTTGCCGGTTCGACAAAAGGATTTGTAACAATCGACGCATCTAAGCTGCCCAGGAGGACCATGGCACCTAAGACTCAACTGAAAATACCTCCTGCCGGTTCCTCCGCCATAAACGGCCACGTCACCGACCCCTCCGGCGCCGCGCCGGAAGAGCAGGCAAGAGACTCGGAAAGAACGACTGATAAACCGGAAAAGGTCAAAAATATCTTCGCTGAATACGGTAAAGGAGACGTTATAAGTGTAACTCCGCTAACCGGAGAAGGCTTAGCGCGAGCCGGAATATCGGGTAAGCAGCCGTGGCGCATTGAAACTGACCAAGGAAAATTTGTTCTGCTTAAAAGCGCCGTAAGGAAGAAGAAAAGACTGTTGCAATGGGAATACACATTGCGAAATGGCATAAGAGAAAATGGGTTTTTGCTGGCGCCTGAGATGTGCGTGACAAGAAGGAACAGGTGTTTTGTTGGAAGAAAGGGCGATTTATATGTATTGTATGGGTACAAGGAGGGAGAGCAGGGTACGCCTGAGTCTATAACCGCGCAACGGCTAAAGAGTACTGCAACAGCTCATGCAAAGTACCATAATGCAGCGTGGGATGTTACGCCTGAAGGCCGGAATTTGACCAACGCACAACTGCCTTATCCGCTTGCCAACCTTACTGATATATCAGATATGCGTAGATGGTTCGGAAGAATCAAAAGACCTCGTAGAAGGCGCGATGCGCTGCCGGATTGGGTTCCACAAAGATATCAGAGAGCTTTCGATAGATTGCTTTCGCACAAAGCCTACCTGGAAGGACAAATTGATAAAATCGAAAATAGTATTCATGCCGAAGATTATGATGGTCTACCTCAAGTCGTTGTACATGGCGATTGGTGCGCAAAAAACATTCTCTATGCCGGCGACGATGTTTCCGGCCTTATGGATTTTGACTACGCCAGACGCACGCACCGCATAAGAGACCTTACTTTATGCGGATTGATCAATATCGATTGGGATGTAGAACCCGCGGGTTTTGGAGATTTAATTAGCTACTTGAGGACCTATCAAGAAAACGTACGAGTGAAATTAACCCCCGCAGAAGCAAAAGTCCTGCCGCAGGCCCTTCGCATTCAGTATCTTGAAGAAATAAGCGAAATACCTTATCTAATATCCGCGAACTCGCCTCAACGCCATGAAGAGGCAATCATTGAAGCGGTAGAAAAAAACATAAAAAGGATGAAGGCTCTTGACGCCTCAATCGAGCGCGGCGACTGGCAATATGTCTATGAAGCATTGTTTCCCGCGGAGGTACCCGAGAAAACGAAGGCAATAGTGTTTAGAAATGGCAGGGGTGAGGTTGTTGATGACCTGCCTGTTACTATGCCGGGAAAAGGCGAAGTCTTAATCCGGATGTATTCGGTAGGTGTTTGCGGAAGCGACCTTCCGCTGATAACCGGAGCGGAAAGCCCGGCTGTCGCGGATGAAGGGCCTATAGGGCATGAAGGGGCAGGCCGTGTTATAGCGGTAGGCGAGGGAGTAGAGGGCTTCAAAGAAGGAGATCCGATTGTCATTATGCCTGATATCATGAGACCCGGCAAGGATGGCGTAGTCAAGAGGTACGATATGGGAATTGACTTAGGAATGGGTTGCTTCAGAGAATACGCGACTCTTCCGCAAGAGGCTCTATTTAAGTTAGGTGATACCATATTCCATCCTGATTCGCCTCAAAGTATTGCGAGAGCGGTTTTGATCGAGCCGGTAGCATGTTCCGTAAGAGGTCAAAACAGAAGCGGGATAGAAGAATTTATCAAAGGGAAGACAGTTGTAGTTCTTGGCGCGGGAGCAATGGGAGTTATACATGCGATATTGGCGCATCATAACGGAGCAGAAAAAATAGTCATTGCCGATATTTCAGATGCGCAACTCGCGCTGGTTTCTCGTACAATCGGTTCCATGAAATCAGATGCGCTGAAAAAATCTA
>JADHWH010000071.1 GCA_016783555.1 Candidatus Omnitrophota bacterium
ATCCTGAGCAAGCCAAAAATTTGACGGTTAGGAGAATTTTTGGCGCAGCGAAGGACCTTCTAGCAGAATTTGGCCTTCAAGAAAAAGTAGGGCAGGTTTAAACCTGCCCTACTTTTTCATTCGGGAGAGGAGGCGGGAGGCCTCTTTTTTTAATGCCTCGTTATCAGACGAGAGAACTTTGCGGAGGGCTTCTTCGGCTTCCTTGAATCTCGACAACCTCATATACGTAATCCCCAAATTGTAATAGACGCCTGTCACTTCTTCCGGCGATGGATAGATCTTGTCGGTCTCTATCCCCATCTTAAAATGTTTTACGGCGTTCTCATAATCCCCCTTTTCACCGTATAATCCGCCCACCACCCTGTAGAACTTGACATTCGGCCTCCACCTTAAGCTGGAGAGATAAAACCTGATCTCATCGCCGTAGTCCCCGTTTCTTTTTACCGTCGCGTATCCGTAGAGCAGAAGCGCAGCGGATACCAAGAGAGGGATTAAGTATTTAAAGATTATGCGGCGCTTATCCAATGCCCGCCAGGCATGCCAGATGATATGGCCTGCGGCCAGATATATTCCTATGGAGGAGAGATAGAGCCAATTGTCGGAATGAAAGACCTGAAGCGGTATTATATTAAGAAGCGGCAGCATCGAAACGAAGAACCATGAGAATCCGAAAAATATTATTCCAGCCCCCATATCTTTTTTCTTATCCCACTTAGTATAAGTCGAGCGCAATATATATACAAAGATTAGAAGGCCCAAGACTGTTAAGACGGATCCGGCGGTGCCGAAGAGAGAATATTCAACCTCTGTGGTCCTTCCGAAATGGAGATCATGCGGCAGGAGGAGTATCCTTAAGTCTATAAATAGCCCCTTAAGTGAGGTCAGGACCCTCGGAAAGAGCTCTATCTTTGAGAGCTCTAAAGAACGGGGAGCTAAACCATTCAGCGCGTGTAATCTCGTCGGAAGATATACGGCAAGCATTGATATATGCAGAAGATAAGACCTTATCTTAAAGCGCTCCGTTTTATTAAACGTAACGTTGTATAGAAAAAGGATGAGAGGGAGGATAACCATCGCAGCCTCTTTGGAGTATAGAGCGAAAAGATAAGAGATTGCTGATAGAAAGAGAAGAGGGGCCCGCTTAACCTTGCTGTAGTCAATATAAAATTTAAAGGATAAGAACACAAATAGCGCCACAAGAAGGTCCGCCCTGCCGGCGATATACGATACACATTGCGTATTTACCGGGTGTATAGAGAAGAGAAGCGATACAAAGAAAGACAAAGATCTATTACGGGTGAGCCTCTCAATAAGCAAAAAGACCAGTATGGCGTTGATAATATGAAATAGAAGATTTCCCAGATGAAATCCCATAGGCCCCTTACCCCACAAAAAGAAGTCTATGGCATATGTAGCTGTCTGTAAGGGCCTGTAAGAATTGCTGATGGGTTTCGCATCAGGATTATGAGAGAAGATATCCGTCTTAAAGAAGACAGGTATATTCGATATATCTCTTATCAGGGGATTGTCTTTAACAAGCACGACATCGTCAAACAAGAAGGGGCCGTTAAATGAATTTGTGTAGACAGAGAATGCCGCGCAGGCAATAAGGATAACCAGGACGAGCTTGATTTTGTTTGGCCTTTCAGAAGCCGCTTGCTCTACCATATAATAGTAAGAATACTATAAAAAGCATTAAAAATCAAGTCTGTCAGGAAGAAACAGCAAAGCCCATTAATAATTATTAAAAGTTAGATTTGACTTTAAAAAGCATTTATGATATACTCTTACCATAATTAAGCAGTTTATAAAGCCTATATAAGAAAATTAAACTGTTTTTAAAACCAGAACTGAAAGGCGAAGTAAAAAGAGGAAGGTGAATGCCATGGTAGACAGAAAAGACGGCTTGTTCAGGTATAAGAGTATGACCGATAGGGAGAGGAAGAACCTCATGATTATGGATATAATCAGGAGGAGCGGGCCTGTTTCGAGAACAGAGATATCCCGTATTACCGAAATAAACATTGTCACTATATCCAATTATATAAACCATTATATTGAGAAAGGGTTTGTTGTCGAGAAGGGATTAGACATATCAACAGGTGGCAGAAAACCTACTTTATTAGAGCTTAATGATAGAGGTGGGTATGTTGTCGGAGTGGATATAGGGCCCCGTGATATAAGAGTGGTATTTACGGATCTCGGAGTTAACGTTGTAACAAAGAAGTCGATAGAACGGCCAAGGGGCGATATGGAAGAAGTTACTAATAGTTCTCTGAATCTAGTACAGAAAGTAATAGACGAATCAAAAGTTGAAAAGGAGAAGATAAGGGGCATAGGCCTCGGTATATCAGGCATAATCGATGACATCGCCGGCACGGTCAGGGATACAAACAACAGAAGGGGAAAGACTTCGTCCAGCTATGCCACGTTGAGGATGGAGGCCGAAAAGAAGTTTAATATAGACGCTTTCGTCGGAAACGATGCCACCTGCGCCGCATACGGAGAGAAGAGGCTTACCATAGAGGCGGATGTGGAGAACATGCTCTATATTTATTCAGACGTAGGCTGCGGCATAATCATAAAAGGCGAGATATACTCAGGAGCCGGAGGAAGCGCGGGTGAGATACAGCTCGCCATCGACCAGACCGGGAAAGGCGACCTTCCTTTACCGTCGGATGAACTATACTATTTAAGGCCGCTGGGCGTGGATCTCGGAATGGTGCAGGAAGCCAAGAATATCATATCTAAAGGCATAGGGACAAAGATACTGGAGCTCGCAAAGGGCCAAATGGACGGTATAGCCCTTGAGCATATCATAAAGGCGGCGCACGAAGGGGATAAGATCGCCACAGATTTAATAGAGACCGCAGGCATAGGGCTCGGGACGAGGGTGGCATATCTCATAAATCTCTTTAATCCGGAAGTCGTGATAATCGGAGGCGGGATAGAGAGGTCCGGAGAGTTAATACTTGAATCCATAAAGAAGGCCGTTAGAAAACTCGCGTTTGAAGAACCGGCAAGCCGTGTCAGGATATTGCCTTCCGGCTTAGGCGAGGATGCGGTATCACTAGGGGCGGCCTGTCTGGTCCTGCGTGAGGTCTTTGCGGATATATAGTTAAAGAGGTGCAATCATGGTTATACAGAGGAAGGTCTTAAGCGACGAAGAGATTTCCGACAAGGGTAAGAAGAACTTAATGATCCTCGATGCTATAAGAAAGAGAGGCCCCTTGGCCAGGACGGATGTCTCTAAGGGTACAGGTATAAATATTGTAACAGTGTCAAATTATATTGACAGTTATATAAAACAAGGACTTGTTATACAGAGAGGCCTTGACACTTCGACCGGAGGCAGGAGGCCGCTTTTGGTTGAGTTGAATTCTCAGGCCGGATATGCTGTCGGAATAGGCATGAATGTAGCTGAGGTCATATGCATCATAACCGACATGACAAGCAAAGTGGTCTTCAAGCTTAAGAAGAACCGGCCGCTTGAGTCCGGCGATAAACTGCTTGATTATCTTATGGATGTAACGGATGAGACCATTAAAAAATCCAACATTGATACCTCGAAAATTAAGGGCATAGGGGTAGGAACGCCCGGCATCGTAGATAAAGAGAAGCACACCGTCCATTGGCCGCGCGGCCTATTCAGCAGCGATATCTCGGTCTCGATTTCGGTTACGGATCTATTTGCGAAGAGATTCAGCATACCTGCTCTTGTCGACAACGACGCCAACACGGCCGTCTTCGGCGAAAAATGGCTGACATTGGAACCAAACATAAAGAATCTTCTCTATATGTACTCGGGGCTCGGCTGCGGCATAATGATAGACGGCAAGATCTATCGCGGCTCAAGCGGCTGCGCGGGCGAGTTTGTCTTCAGGCCCGATATAGATTATATAGCCTGGATAAGGCAGTCACACGATACGAATGTCTGGGAAATAGATCTGGGGCTTACTTCGGAAGCCAGGAAGATTGTCAAAAACAACCCAGCTTCTTTAATATCCAAACTCGTTGACGGCAATACAGAGAAGGTCGACTTTTTTACCGTTGTAAAAGCGGTAAAGGAGAGAGACCCTTTAGTCCTCGCGCTCGTTGACAAGGCGGCCGTAGAATTGGGCCGGAGAGTCGCATCCCTGGTGAACCTTCTCAATCCTGAGATTGTGGTAATAGGCGGCGGCGTAGAAGGGGCGGGGGCTTATTTTCTGGAAGCGATTAAAAGGACCGTTAAGGAATCGGCTATAGAAGAGGCAACAAGGAAGCTTAAGATTATACCCGCTCGGCTTGGAGAAGAGGCGATAGCATTGGGCGCCGCCTCTTTGGTCGTGCAAAATATATTTATAGATGCATAAGTAATTGGAGGATATATATGGCTAAAGAGAGAATATGCCCTATCTGCAAGAAATGGTTTATACCTAATAAATACAGGCCAAACCAGACAATATGTTCCAATCTAGAATGCCAATACCAGCGGCAGCTGGATAATATGAAGAAGTGGAGAAACGGTAATCCGAATTACTTCAGATACAGGGAAGCCAAGGACGAGACCTGGAAGGAGACCTGTAAGGATAGGGCAAAGAGATGGCGCGAGAGGCACCAGGAATACCTGAAGTTATACAGGCAGGAACATAAGGACCGTTACAGAATCTACATGCGTCAGTACATGCAGGATTACAGAAAAAAGAAGAAGCAGGATCAGTATCAGAAAGAAGAGAAAGGCATGCTGCCGGGAGAATCGAAAAGTCCGGAGACAAAGACTGAGGGGAAAGAGGCTTGAGAAGGTTTTTCATTATAGGACTCGCGTTAGCGATAATATTAACTAAAGCTGCACATGCAGAGGCTATAGAACCCTCCGATGCCTTTGTGGTAAAAGGCATAGAATATGAAAGCCTTGACGGCACGGCAAGGCTTGATATCGAGACAAACGATCGCGTAACCTACATAACCTACGAACTGGAGAGCCCGTACAGAATAATTATAGACCCCTTAGACCCCATTTGGTGCGACTACTCTGAATCTGTATATTTCGACGAAGGCATAGTGAGGTCCATAAAATTCGTCAGGGGGCGGGACATCTCCGAGGGGCCCGGGAAGCCGTACTACCCCTTTGATTTTGTAAGCGTAGAACTAAGGTCTCCCTACCCGTATAAACTTTCAGAAGTTGATTCTATAATTACCCTTAATATCGGAAAGACAGCACTGCCTCCCAAGGCAGAGTCAGAATTTATACCGGCCGAATCATCCGGTCTTACGGCGGAGCCCGAAGGGATTACCGAGACGCCGGAATGGGAAATAGAAGAGGCCGCAGAAGGCATATTGGCGGAGGATAGAGTAGCCGTAGATACCGTGGAAGGAAAGTTCTTAAAGGAGAAGAAGGCGATAGATATAGCGAAAGATGAACTGCAGAAAAAGATGGTTTTTCTTGAGAGAGAAGGATTTAAGCTGGCCCGCGAAAGAAAACTTTTAAAAAAAGACAGAGAGGCGCTCGAGGATAAGAGGGTCGAACTTAAGAAGAGAAAGATCGAACCCCGGCCCGTAAAGGAGTATAAAGATAAGCCCGTGGAGCCGGATTACTTATCCAAGGTCTTGACGCTCGATGACTGCATACAGATCGCCATATCCAACAACCTTCACGTAAAGGCCATGAATGAACGCGTAAAACTCGCGAAGATGAAAGTAAATGAGGCATTCCGCGAGCTATTCCCGGAATTTACCCTTATGATGGATGAATCCGGGGGCATGATCTCCAACCAGTACTACAAAGGACGCAAGCTGGGCTTTGAATTTAAGCAGGTCATATTTCACGGAGGCGAACAGGTATATCTCTGGGAGCAGTCCAAGGTAAATCTAAAAGTAGCAAAGGAGAACTTACAAAAGACAAAGGAGGAGATTGTATTCGAGGCCACAAAGACATATTATGAGCTGGCAAAGGCGGTAAATAAGTATAAACACCAGGAGGAGCTTCTCGAGAGTATCAACACCGACTTCAACATAGCCAAGAAAGAGCATGAGCTTGAGCTGATGTCGCAGATAGATTTTATGAATGTGGGATCCTCCATGAACCAGGCCTCCCATACGCTTGTTTCATACAAAAACAACATCTCTTTGGCAAAATTAGAACTCAAAAAAACCATGAACGTAGATATGCGCCATGATATAAAAACAGATTCAGAATTGGAATTGAAAGACGTGGATGTGGATCTGAATGAATGTATGGATTTGGCTTTGAAGTATAAGCCCGAATACAGGGTGAGTTACCTAAATACAGAGGCCACAAAGCTTGCCGAGAAGGTTGCGAAGAGCCAGGAGTTTCCCCAGGTGGATATATTCGCTAAGTACCTTAAATCGGCAGAAAGGCTTGAGCCGTCCCACCTTTTAAGGAGACACCTCAAAAATGAACGGGCCCTGGGCGCGACAGTGAGCATGCCCTTCGGCCCGC
>JADHWH010000029.1 GCA_016783555.1 Candidatus Omnitrophota bacterium
TATCTTTGATTTTTGTAAAAACATATTTATAATTTTTTAATGGAAGAGTACCTTTTTACGGCATTCATTAAAATATATATTGCGACTTTGTACTCTATCCTTTCAAGGGCCTCGCGGGGGGTAAACCACCCTCCGTCTGTAATCTCCGATTTCTGGAGCTTAAGCTTACTCTGCTTGGTTTCACACAGGTAGATATAGACGGTCTTGAATCTTAAGATGTTATGCAGCTTATAAAAATATTGCGTCTCGCCGACTCTTTCCAGTATCTCGGCATCCTTGATGCCTACCTCTTCCGCTATTTCTCTAATGGCGGCATCCTCGGAGGATTCGGGCTTATCTATATTGCCCTTGGGCCAGGTCCAACGGCCGTAACTATCCTTGATAAGCAGGACACAAAAGGAGTTCCCGCTTTTTCTTGCCACTATACCGCCGGAAGAAAACTCTCTCTTTGCCATCTTGAGTTATCTTCTTGGTTTATTTCTGCATCCGCAGGTTTTACACATCTTCTTTCTCCTTTTACCCAGCCCCTGCACGCAGGGGGGGGCTTCGAGTTTATCGTTTGCCCGGAGTCACAGGCGCGTTTATAAAATCGACAAAATCTACCCTGCCGTAAACCTCTTTTTTTAGAGCGGCCTTTCTTTCGGAGTAGTACGGGTGTGACTGGTAGGCCGAATATACCCTTATAGGCATTTCACGCTGCATCTTTATCATCTTATCCATAGTCTTTAATATGGCCTTTGGGTCGTAACCCGCTTTCTTTACATATCTTACCGAAAGCTTATCCGCCATCTCCTCATCTTTTCTTGAGTATGACGTCATAAGAAGACCTATCGCCGCATTCATTCTCCCTTTTGTTTTATTGTCAGAAGTCATGGCGACGCCTAAAAGATTGAGCGCCATGGCCCCCAGCGAACCCTGGAGCTTTTTTACACTATGTTTAGCCGCTATGTGCCCTATTTCGTGCGCAAGGATCCCGGCGATCTCATCATCGCTCTCCATAAACTCCACCATATCCTTAAAGATGTAGACGTAACCACCGGGAAGCGCAAAGGCATTTATCCTATGTTCTTTTTTTAACTCCTCGCCTTCTAATACCTTGAAATGATAGGTGATATCTCTTCTATCAGAGACGGCCGCCAGTTTTTGCCCTATATCGTCAATCCTTTCCTGCAAAAAGGTGTCTTTGTACAGACCAAACCTCTTCTCCACGTCTTTTGATATGGATTTGCCCATTCTGATCTCTGACTCTGCGGGGATGAGGATAATCTCCTCTTCGTCCGTGGCGCGGATATACTCCGCCCTGCATGCCTGAGTGCATATTAATATAACCGATAGTAAAAATAATATACTCCTCCTCATATATAGTAATATTACATTATATAGGCATCTTTGTCAACTTTCGATAAAATAGGGACAGGTCCCTCTTTTGTAAACTCGTGCTGGGACCTGTCCCTATTTTAAGACGGGAGCCTTTATCTTTTTTTGTAGCTTTGCCTTACGGACTTTCCCACTATCATTACGAGCACAACGAGCACGAGTATGGCAAGGGCTGCAAAGAGGAGCATTATGACAAACCATCCGATTACAGCGATAAACGGCCAGAGCAGGATTAATAAGATCGCAAGTATCGCGCAGAGCGCAATCACAAGAGCCCCTACTAAAAAATTCTTTATACCTTCTTTTATCTGCACGCTCAAACCCCCCTGTTTTTATAAATGGGTCTTAAAAAAGCTCAATATCTTATTTTCGTATTCTTCCGGCATTATGCTGTAAGTCTGGCCGTGCAGCGCGCCGGGTATTATCCAGAGAGCGCTCTCAGGATTTGCGCTGTGCAGCAAAAGCGCATTATCCACAGATACGATTTCATCAGACTCCGCATGGATTAGAAGAATAGGGAATTTGAGCTCCTTCATGCTCTTTAAGGATGAGACCGATTTTATGTCGAGATTAAGAAATAGCCTGCTGTGAACTTTTGTGAAGAAGACGAAGGGAAATCTCAACCAGCCGAGATTGCCGTAAGCTGTATGAACCAGGCTCTCTAAGTTTGCGAAGGCAGAGTCGGTTACGGCGGCTTTGATGTCGGGAGAATTTACCATTATTATCACGGCGCCGCCCATAGAAAACCCGAACGCGCCGATTTTATTAAAACCTCTTTTCTTAAGGTAAGTTATGGCCGCGGCAAGATCTAGCCTTTCCTTATCGCCTATCGTGCTGTAGGTTCCGCCGCTTTTGCCCATACACCGGAAATCAAAAAAGAATAGATTGTAGTCATCTTTTAAAAAAGAGGCAAACTGGAGGACGTCACCTTTGTCTGCCGGGTAGCCGTGACAGACTATAATGACTGCGTCTGAGTCTTTATTTGGTATTAACCAGGCGGCCAGGTCGATGCCGTCAGATGTTGTGAGCGATAGATCCTCGAAGTTAAGGTTTAAATCTTGAGGCGTAACGGATGTTATATATCTTCTGGGGTGCGTGTATAAATAGAAAGTATAGAGAGATAATAATATTATTACCGCACTCCCAATAATAAGTGCGCCGGCAAGAAAGCGTAACATAATACTTTTTTTAAGCTTACTTTATCTCTTCTTCTTCGAGAGGAAGTACCACTTCCTTCTCTTCTCTTACAGGGAGTATCTCTTCTTTTCTTTCCGGTTGCGGCTGCGGTTTAAATACCTCTCTTACCTTTTCAACGACCGTCCGCTTCACCGGCTGTGGCTCTCTCTTTACTTCTTTTTTAGGCGGTCTTATTGTCGTAAGCGCGCATCCGGACAGAAATATCATAGCGACTAATAGACAAATTATCCTCTTCATTCACTCCTCCTTTTTGGCAGTCTAAACCTTACCTTAAACGATACTTATTATCCTATTACAGTTACGGCCTTGGCATTATTATCCGACTTGAATACAATGAGTGACTCTTTGGCCTCTCCCGCCGAACCGTATATATAGCTTAAGTCTATACCCGCATCCTTAAGCTTTTTTGCCAGAGAAGACGCAGAGCCGACCTCGTTGACCAAATCCACTACTACGACGTCTTCTTCCTTGACGCCATACCCTTTGGATTTCAGGCCTGAAAGGGCCTTCTGGTTATTATCCGTTATTAAATAGAATACCGCCTTGTCGCCCATTGCGTACGCACATATGGTCTGGATATTTGCGCCTGAACCCGCGACAGCATCCGTTACATCTGCGAGCATGCCCACCTTATTCTCTGTCTCCGCCACTATCTGTTTTGCAATCCTCGACTTTCCCATAACGTACCCCCTTTCTTTATCCAGCCCCTGCGTGCAGGGGGGCTTCGAGTTTATTCGTTTTTTAATAATTCATCAAGCAGGGACATAATACCCTGGTATGGCCTTGGACCTTTATAGAGGATAGAGCCGTTTTTATCGATTACTAACTGGTGAGGGATGCCCCTCACTCCGTAAGCGTTTGCTACGGATCCGGTTGTATCCAGAAGGACAGTGTAGGGTATGGAGTGCTTATTTACGAATGCCTCTATCTTTCTTTCAGATTCTTGAATATCTACATAGAGCAGTTTTAGCTCTTCGTCATTATAGGCGCTGTAGACCTCTTTCAATTCCGGTATCTCATCCACGCAGTAACGGCACCATGTGGCGCCGAACACAAGAAGGAGACTCTTCTTATTTCGGAATTGCGAGAGGGTTACGCTCTCTCCTTTTAAGCTTGAGAGAGTAAAATCAGGAGCAGTCTTTCCGACCCCTTCTGTAGAGGACGCCGCAGTGCAGCTTATATTGAGAAGGACTACCGGAAGGAGCACAAAGAGCATAAATAACTTTACCTTTTTATACATCACTTACTCCTTATATTGATAACCTGCCAGCCATAAATAAAAAGTATTCACCGACAAGAATAAGTATCCAGCCGAAGCCTTTCTTTATCTTCTCGAGCCACGGTCCGGCCTTGGGCATAGAGACCAAAAGGCCTGTAAACGTGCCGAGAACGATTAATAGAAAGCCCAGCCCGAGCGCAAAGGTGAAAAGGATAGAGATACCGTAGATGACATTCTGTCTCGCAGCCACGTATGTTAGTATAACAGCGAGGACAGGAGCGGTGCAGGGGCCCATAACGAGCCCGGATACTAAGCCTATGGCGAAAGCAGGCAGTATGCCATGGCCTTTTTTATCCTGCGCCCCGAATCTTATGTTTGTAAGAAAGGACGGCAGGCGCAGGTTAAATACACCAAGCATGGATATGCCCAGTATGATACATACGTTGGCAATAATAAGATATGTTATTGGGCTCGTCGAGGCCTGGCCGAAAATCTTACCCGTCAGCGCGGCCGCCCCCCCTAATATGGAATATGTGACAGCGATCCCTATAACATAAGAGAGCGACAGCACAAAACCTTTTAGCCTGTTTCCAGCGGAATTGGCGCCTATATAGCCTATAGTAATTGGGATAATCGGATAGACGCACGGCGTAAAGCTGGTCAATATCCCGGCTGCAAGCGCTATTAAGTATGCTGCGGCGTTTCCTGATTCTAGATATAGCCTTAAGCTCTCGAAGAGCCCTTCCATTATTCTGCCTTTATCGCTTCAACAGGACAGTTTGAAGCGGCTTCGTTGGTGCAATCAACAGCGTCACCAGGTACTGGGTTGGCTTTGACTATGGCCTTGTCATCCTTCATCTCAAATACTGCGGAACATGTATCTGCGCAGAGTCCGCAACCGGTGCAGAGATCTTCATCTACTAGCGCCTTCATCTAACGATCACCTCCTTATAACATCATTATAATATACTAATCCAGCTATCTTAGTCAATAAAAACTTTCATAGGTTGTAGTTGTAAGGCGGCGGGGCTAAGCAAGGCGAGCAAAATTTTTGCGGGTGGCATTTGGCGGGCGCCCAAATTTCGCAGCTGGGGATGGGGGCTGGGAAGCCCCATCTATATTACATATCTATTGGCATACCCCAGCAAGAAATTTGGGCTGCCAAATGGCAGGCCCTGCAAAAATTTTGTACCTGATGCTTCTAATCGCCTGCCTTATTCAGCAATTCCTTAGGAAAAATATTTCCCACCCCGAGGATGCAATTAGGATCGAAGGCTTTTTTCAAAGACGCCATCTCTCTTATGGCTTTGGGTCCGTACATCTTCTCCAAATATTTATGCTTGAGTTTGCCTATGCCGTGTTCGGCGGATACGGTCCCCCCCAGTTTTACAGCCGCCTCCACAAACTTTATATAAATCTCTTTTGCATGGTTATACTCTTTTTCTGACGAAGGAAGTGTGTTTACATGGAGGTGGCATTCCGCAATGTGGCCGAATATAACATACGGGATGCCGCTTCTTTCTAAGGTAGTTTTATAAAGAGAGAGCATGCTATCAAGCCCTTCTTCGGGAACCGCTATGTCCGTCCCGACTTTAGGAAAGCCATTGGCCTTGACTATTTCGTTAACCCTTTCCGGGAGCCCGTGACGTAAATCAAACAATTTTTTGTATTCGTTTTCATTTTGAGCAAAGAGAGTCTGGTCATAAAAAGCGCCGTTTTTCTTTAAAGAGCCTGATATCTCCTCGAGCGTCGCATCTATGTCATCTTTTGATTTCTCTTTTTCGAAGAACAGGGCAGCCTCGGCATCAGGTATATATGGAAATTTATCCTTTAACAGCGCTAACGAATTTATGTCAAAATACTCGACGGATAACGCCTCTTTCAGATTTCTTTTGAGAGCAGATGCGAAATTGCGGGCGTTTTTGTCAGAATCAAAGAAGGCAAAGAAGGATAATATATCCCCGCTTTCATGTATAAGGTCCAGTTCAATTTCGCTTATTATCCCTAAGGTGCCTTCCTGCCCTATGAAGAGATCTACGGCATCTAAATTATCGTGTATGTAATATCCGGCGGCATTTTTTACAGACGGCATGGTGTACGAGGGCAGTTTTATGGAGGTCTTCTCCTTAAGATTTAATAATCTCTCTTTGGCGAAAGACTCTCCCCTCTTTATATCTAAGATCGTCCCGTCCGCCAGCACTACCTTAAGGCCGCTTATATATCTTCTTGTGGGGCCGTATTTAAACCCCCTTGCGCCGGATGCGTTAGTAGCGACATTGCCGCCTATGTATGCTGTATCCTCGGTGGGATCCGGGGGGTATAATAACCCTTCTTTTTTAGCTGCCTCTTTTAAGTCTTTTAGCATGGCGCCGGCATGCACCTTTGCCTTCCCGTTTTTATCATCCAGCCTTTTTATCTCTATATTCTTATTTAATCTTTCTGTCGAGAGCACCAACCCTCCAAACGGGACCCTGCCGCCGGCAACCCCTGTCCCATTTCCCGCAACCGTTACAGGCACGCGCTCTTTGTTTGCTTTACTCAAGATAAGAGAGACCTCTTCTGTGCTCTCAGGGAAAGAGACCTCCTTGACGTATCCTCCCCTTAACCCGGAGTTATCCTCTAAAAAGGATTTTATAATATCAGGATCGCTCTTTATAATCATTGTTTAGAAAATTGTAAGGGACGCCTCAATTAGATTGCGACAAAGTGAAGCGTCCCACACTTTTTTAATTTTTTATTAGCCAGTTGTATATGTAGCTGTATACTTCTTCTTTAGATTTTTTTCCTAAGATGAGATCGCAATGGCCGTAATCGGCCGAATAGCCGTTTGCCCTGGAGAAGATATGAAGTTCCTTATTTTCAGAAGAGACATGCTCAAGCGCATAACTGGCTGTTTCTATGGTGCCCATCTTATCACCCGAGCCTGCCACTAGGAGTATCGGCAGGGTTATGCGATTCAAGTTCTTTGTATAATTGAATCTTTTATTGACTGATACAAAATCGCCGCCTTTTATCATATCGGAAAACTGCGCTATGACGCCGGGCGCCGTATCGTCGATTGTAAGCCGGAACATCTTCATGGCCGTCATATCATCCATATTCTCTTTATTGTAGAAGAGATCTTCCCATGGCAGCTTTATTGTTCCCAAAGTGAGATTCCTCAGCTGGTATGCGACGGTGGTATTTATTAATAGCGAGGCGTCTGTAATGGGCTTTTGGGACGCTACCATAGCCATCATTTTATTAGGGGGCTGTTTTACGTTTATCATCGAACCGACCGCTACAAATTTTTTTATATTCCCTGGGGTTTCGCTTACAAGATATCCGTACATAACTATGCCGCCCATACTGTGCCCGATCCACGTGACGCTGTTTTTCCTGGTATGCTCTTTTACAAACTCTATCACGGCTGGAAGATCTTCGTGTATGTGGTCATCTATGTTCCAGTCAAATTTATTCACGTTCATCGGCGCGCGCATGAGTATCTGCGGTATCTTTTCGATCTGAAATTTTGTCAGAGACCGTAGGTCAGATAAGGCCGGTTTTGAGGAATCCCCGGAGCCGCGCAAATCTACAGTCCAGACATCATATCCCCTATCTTTCAGATACCTTGCTAAGCTGTATTTTTCGTCGAGATCCCACATGACGCTGTTGTAGTTAAAGCCGTGGCAGAGTATTACCGGTTCCCTGCGCCTGTCTATTTTAACAGGTTTATATCTTTTGAGTGAGAGCCTCCAGCCGTCAGTAGTCTCTACAAAGTATTGTTCGGGCGCGTCTTTTTTAGGCTGAAAAAAGTCGAGGAATGGTATCTCTTGGGCATAGCTTGTATTTAAAAAAGCTAAGGAGAAGAGTAATAAACATAAAATAAAACCGGATATCGATATTCTTTTAATCATATTATCGCACTAACCATATACCCGAAATGATAAGTAGAGTTCCTATGAGGCGCACCACTGTAACACCTTCCCGTAATATTATAACACTAAGGATGGCCGTAACCAAGGGATAAGCCGCGGCTATAGGCACGATCTTGGAAGTCGCGCCTAATTTCAGGGCGCCGAAGTATGTCCACATGCCAAGGAACCCCGCCAAAAAACCGCTTATGGAGAAGATGGCCACTGATTTAAGATCGACGCTTAAGATATCCCTTATCTTTCCTGTGACGGTTATGAATATAAGGAGTATCACAGTTACCGCAAGGCTTCTTATGGTAACGGCTGTCAGCGGATCGGTCTTTCCCAGGCCTATCTTCTCGAGTATAGGCGAAGAGCCCCACAATAAAGCCGTCAATAACAGTAGTATTACAGTAGTCATTGCCTCAATACCTTATGGTAAAACCGGCATTTAGAGCGGTTTCGTCGAAGAATCTGCTTTCCACATTCAGATATATGTAATTATTTATCCTAAAGTCTGTGCCGACTACAAGTCCTATGGGAGGGCTTGTCGAAATCCTTCTGTTGCGGTTGTAATTGATCTTGCTTATCAGATAAGTGAATGACCATTTCATGCCGCAGTATGGTATAATTTTCCATATCCTTTTTGACATAACGGTAGAGATCTGCCAGTCGTCCCAGATTATCTCGTGTTTTCTAGATTCATGCCATTGCATGCCGGGATGAGTAGATACATGCTGGAATCCGAAGACCCAGTCCACCCCGTATTTTTCATTCTTATATACCTTGGCCCTCCAGCCGTAGCCGCCGCTGAAATTGAACGGATACCTAAGCTCCTTCTCAAATATGCGTTCTGCGCGCACATCCCCTAAGCCTACAAGCCCGTCGAGACAGAACCACTCCGCAAGGCCGTATGATGCCTTGTAGTAATATGCGGTAGTCTTCGCGCCATCATAGTCTTTCACATCTCTTTTAAATATAAAATCGCTTCTTGCGCCGCCCTGATACTCGCCACTCTCAGGCATTAGAGTGCCAAAGGTTGGAATGGCTGTGGCACTGTCGTTAAAGAGGAATACGGCCAGGATGATTATTAACAAAATCTTTTTCATAAGATTACAATATAAGCAGAAGCAGGATACCCATCAGAAATGCCACAATACCCCAACTCTTATAGACATTATTGGATGCGCTTAACCACCAGTCGATCAGGGCCTTTTTGTTCTTTTCGGGGCCAAAGATATAGAAGAGCCCCTTTAATACGCCGAGCACCCCTAATATAACAGCGATCCATGGAACGCTTACCAATGAAGCTCCGGCCAGAAGCGCTATCCCTATTATAATCGGCAGCATTGAGAATGTCTTTATGTTTTTCTGCTTTAATAGATTGCGCAATACCTGTTTGGAGGCATCTGTAAATATAAACATTAAGACGCCTATTATGATCCATAGTATTGCTAATAATATTAGTAGTATCTCCATACCTGACACCTCCCCTTGTTTTTGTAGATATTGTGTGATAAAATAATTATAGAATGAAGACAAAGCTTAAAAAAATATTTTTAGTAGCAGGCTGCCTATCGCTTATTCTCTTTTTAAGCGGGTGCTTGAGAGTACCTATTCCTAACAAGATTCCCTTAAGCCTCCTGCCCCTTTTAATATAGACTCTCTTCCGCGTCTCTTTGCTTTTTAGGCCCGACACCCTTTTTATTGTCTATTACCTTAAGGCCGATCTTATCGGCGATTTCATAAAATTCCTCCGTAGAGACTTCATCCAAGGTCTTGCCGCGCTTAACCAGCTGGTCGTTGAATTTTATGGCCTTTTCCTGCATCTTCTCGTGCGTCTTGCCTGAACCGCCGTAGAGACGGAAATTTTCCCCCTTAGTTATCCTGAGATGTCCGTCATTTGAGTCGAAACCCAGTCCTAAAAGTACGGATTTATCCATAGGTTATACTTACCCCTTTTTGGTTTTAGCGGCGTTTACCCCGTTAGACTTTCCGCCTACTTAATAGTTTTTGCGAGTCTTACTCCCCGAAAAAGTCTAACGGCGTTTACGTTTTTTTATCTTGTCCATGAGCATCTCTTTGTATATCTCTTCCGCTGTTACCTTTTTGTCCTTTGCTATATTTACTTTTCTTCCGTTCAATTTATATTTTGGTTTCTTAGTGTATCTCATGGGTTTATATTTTGTATACTATGTCCCCTATCCTCACTCTTGACTTGACCTTGAGTCCTATCTCCTGTCCCGCTTTGCCTTCCTGAACAGGGGCACGGTTAAGCTGTAATGATTTCACACTCTGCTTAAAATCCGTTGTATGTCCCTTTATATATACGTTATCACTCGCCTTTAAGTCCCCCTTAGATAGTTTTATTACAGCAGCCTTCACATGCGGAAAATAATGCGTTATTACACCTATCTCGTCGAGTTTTGCCTTTTCTTCTTCTTTTACCTCTTTTCTTGCCTTGCGTTTAAATATATCAAAAATCCCCATAGCCTACCTCCTTTTTTTGTTATGGAATATACAAAAGTCAAGGCTATTCAGAACCATCTCTTATAAATATCGTCCTTACCCCCTTGCCTATTCTACCGGCATCCTTGCCTACGCCGCTTACAGTCTCTCCGCAGCCTATTGAGACTACGCAAATAATAATAAGTACCAAAAATGCTATCTTTTTCATTTTAACTATCTACCTCCTTTGCTATTTTCTGCCGTCATGCGGCTCAAATAAAATCTGTTAACGTGTCTTCAACACCTTATTAATCGATTTCTTTTTACTCTTCACATTTTTGTTTATGGAAGAGAGCTCTTCACAAAAAATCTTAAGTTTTTTTGTAGTAAGTTTACCCCCTGTGCTTAATTGCCAGACCTTCATGCCTATCTGGCGGTATAGCTGTTCTTTCTTTAAGCTCAAGGCCAGTATCTCGAGCTGCGCCCTGCCGACCTTAGAAAGCTTTATCAATTCATCCTCGCCCCTTTTGACGAGGACTCGGGCATCTTTGCCAGCGCCTTCCAGACGGCGGCTCGCCTCCTTTAGCGCTTTTGTCGCTTTTTTCTGCAACTTTTTAATATCGATCTTTTCTGCCATTTTGCCTTCCTCCCTCTTTCTTTATTTAATATTTTTAAATTCTTCCGCCATCTTTATTCTTCTCGATACGGGCGGATGGTCGTAGAGTACCGTTTCTATAAACTTGCTTGGGTTCGGATCGGACAGATTTTGCTTTGAGAGCTTGTCCATACACGAAATAAAGGCGTCAGGCAGCCTTGTCATCTTCAGGGAAAGCATATCTGCCGCACTCTCCAGCCTGCGAGAAAATGTATTCTGCAATGGGTTTAAGAATACGCCAAATAGCGATATAATAAACAATATTGAGGGAAAGGCCGTCAAGTCCTCAATCGCCTCCACGTTCAGAATGCCGGTTATCCTTGTCGATAATAGATTCACGAAAAAAAATACGGCAACCGTGCTCAATGCGCTGAAACTCAATAATTTCCACATATGCCCAAGTTTATGGTGGGCAAGTTCGTGCGCCAATACCACTTCTATTTCATCACTTGAATAGTCTTTAATAAGCGTATCACCCAAAAGGACGCGCCTGGTCTTGCCTATCCCCACTAAAGCGGCGTTAGCTTTTTTGGTCTTTGCGCTCAATTGT
Source organism: Candidatus Omnitrophota bacterium (assembly GCA_016783555.1). Lineage (GTDB taxonomy): Bacteria > Omnitrophota > Gorgyraeia > JABMRJ01 > JABMRJ01 > BS750m-G22. The sequence goes on from JADHWH010000029.1 coordinate 11,340, forward strand.
ACTTTAAATATATCAAGTATCTTTATTCCGCACCGCGCGGCCAATTGTGTCAGCTTCTTCCCGAGCTCATTATCGCCGATCTTTTCAAATTTGAAAAATAGAGGCAGTATTAATATCGGGAATATCTTAGCAAGTATAATAGTAAAGAGTATCGACCCCATTGCCATGAATATCCACCAGAATTCCGGCGAATTAAACATAAAAAGATAGAGGAATTCAATAAATATAATAAACATAATCAACGATAGGATACCCTTCTTCACCTCTTCTTTTAGCCAATCAGACATTGTCTGATTGGAAAGGCCAAAATTATGCTCCACGATGAAACCCCTGTAGAGATTGAGACAGAACATCGCCGCATAGTAGATAAGCGAGAAGAGTATCGCATATATGATTACGGCGCCGTAAAAATTCGAAGATATATTAAATGAAAAAAACTTTATATTGCGAGATACGCCGCTTGTCTGCAGCGCTGCCAGAAAGAAAAGCACATAGAGCGGCTCTATCAGGGCCAGCCTGTTCTTAATAGCGGCGTATCTCTTGGCTTTATTTTCGCCTTCCGTCATTCTAAATTCAAGACTGAATCGACGCTGCCGAATATATTGTCTTCCTTATGGGGGTTGTCAGGGTCATGAATCCATCGTCCATCGACGACAAATTTATAGCGATACCTCCCTGGTTTAAGGGTATAGCTCTTCTGCCATTGGCCGCTTCTGTCGTTTTCGAGCTGGCTGTTGTCATCAAGAGACCAGTTGTTAAAATCGCCTACCACATAGACGTACCGTGCTTCCGGAGAACTCAGCGTGAACTTTACCAATATTGACTTCGCGCGCGATATTATATCCTCCGCGTCTTTAAAGAATTTATCTAAGTCCCTTGTCTTGTTGTCCTTAAGGATTTCTTCTGCGAGTCTTAGATAATCTTTTGTGCCAGCGCAGTATTTATTATATTCGATTACGGGTTTGCCGAAGCTCGCCGCCTCTCGCAGTGAAATATTAATCCCGATGATGGTCTCAAGGAGATTATCCTTAAAACACTTCTTTATCTCTTCCAGTATTAGCTGGGAATAGCGGATCCTCTTATCATAAATGGTAACCAAACCGCTGACTAATGTAGTATGATTTAATTTTATCTTGATAAGTTCTATCATGCTGAGGAGTTTATTAAGTCCCACGAGAGAAAAACAACTTGTCTCTATGGGTATAATCACGCGGCTAGATGCCCTTAATGCGCTGAATGTCAAAAAACCCAGATTGGGAGGCGAGTCAATAATTGTGTAATCGTACGGCGGATCTACCATTTCGATAATGCCGCTTAATTTTAAAACCGCATTCGGTTTGTCTTTAAATGCCTGCTCAATAGTGCTTAATAAGACGTGTGATGGCATAAGATCAAAATGCTTTCTTATATTTACGATGCACTTCTTAACGTCTATGTTCTTTGTATTGTTGAGCAGATGATATATAGTCTTTTCCTTCTCTTTGGTCTCAACGCCTAACCCGAAGGAAGCATGGCCCTGGGGATCGAGGTCTATAAGAAGCACCCTCTTTCCGAGATGCGCCAGCGAAGCGGCCAGGTTTATCGAGCTTGTTGTTTTTCCGCACCCTCCTTTTTGATTGGCAATCGTTACCACTCTCATATGTTATATCTCACCCCTTTCGATTAGAGCGACTCTTTTAATATAAATTTCGCTGTTTGGTAATTCACCTTCTTTTAACTCGAGTCTTATCTGTCTGATATTCTGCATGTCTATAGACAGCTTGGGACAGTCTGTGGAGACTATGAAATTTTGCAATTCTCTTTCCACGTCTTTTATGTGTAGTGTGGTTGATTCGAATGATTTATAGTTTTTATCCCTTAATATTACGCTAAGCTTTCCACCCCCCTTCTTTGATATCGTACTTATCGATAAGAGTTTTTCTGAAAAGTCCACCGGTCTCTTCAGTTTTATTGCAATGCCGGCAGGTTTGCCGCCCGGACTATTTATCAGAAAGAAATGCCTTTTTAGGCCGGCGGCCTCCCCGAGCGGGTTTATCTTCTGAGTAGCAAGGAGGTTCCCGTAGGGGTATCTCGCTTTTTTATTTACATTAATTGCGATATCAAAAGTGTAAATTGTGAAGATGTAAAAAAAGAAGACCAATAAAAGGAGGATACCCGCTGACATGCCGGCTATTCGAACCTTATATTTCTTTAACCACGCATCTCTTGGGGGTATCTCCTCTTTATCGGTAGATATGTTTGGAGCGCCTGTCTCTCTCTTATATGACGAAAAGTATGTCTCAGCCAGACGTTCTTGAGTGTCATCTTCTACGCTTCTCTGTTTTAATTTGTTTATTATTATACTCATATTATATTATAATTATAGTAATATCAAACAGAGTATACCATATAATCACGAATTGTAAAGGGTGTGGGATAAAATTTTTGCGGGTCCTGTCATTTGGCAGCCCGCCAAATGCCACCCGCAAAAATCGTACCTAAAATGTTAGAGGCTGGATCCAGCCGTGGCGGAGATTGTACTTGTCAAGCATGCCGCAGGCGGCCTCGTATTCTTTTTTTGTGATAGGGCGGGCTATTTCCGGGTTTTCTCTTGCTTTATACAGGGGTATATACTGGGACATCAGGCTTATATACGTATTATTCGGCAGGTGTTCGGCGATGTATCTAAGGACCCTTTCTGTGTTAGACAGAAGATTCGGCAGGACAAGGTGCCTTATTATAAGACCCCTTTTTGCTCTTCCCTCTTCGTCAAGGATTAAGCCCCCTACCTGGCCATGCATGGTCAGGATCGCGGATCTATTTACATCTACGTAATCCTCAGACATCGAGTATATCCGGGAGAGATTATTATCGCAATAACGCATGTCAGCCAGGTAAATATCTACCACCCCATCTAATAGCTCCAGCGCCTCTTTTGATTCATAGCCGCTGGTGTTGTAGACGATTGGTATGTCAAGAGAGCTTTCTTTCGCCAGCAAAAGCGATTCCAGTATTGAGGGCAGATAGTGTGAGGGGGTTACGAGGTTTATATTGTGGCATCCACTCATTTTCAATGAGAGCATTGCCTTCGATAATATATCCGCAGTTACGGGGTAACCTGCGCCATTTTGACTGAATTTATAATTCTGGCAGTAGATGCATTTCATGGTACAGTGAGAAAAGAATATCACGCCCGACCCCTTAGTGCCGGATATAGGCGGCTCTTCTCCCATGTATTGCCTATAGGAGTATATCTTTGCGTCAAGGCGCGCTTTACAGAAGCCGACTTCATTTTTAGTCCGGTCTATTCCGCATGATCTCGGGCACAATCGGCAGGCCCTGTAAGATTTCCATGCCCCCTTAAACCTCTTTTTTAATTCCGAAGTAGTTATTATCAATATAAAAAGCGAATAACCCCATATCGCATTCAATCGTATGGAGTTATTCGCGCCCTTTTTTACGTGCGCAAGAAGACGCGCGCGTTATTTATTTTCTAATTTTAGTATTAGCGCTAAGAGAAAGCAGGTATTGGCCAGCACCAAATGCGATACCAGCTTTACATTAGGAAACAGCAATACCAGGCCGAGGAACTTGCCTGCAGCAGCCATGGCGAGTAATCCCAACCCGATTAAGATTAAGAGCCCTGGTAAAATCTTCATTGCGCACACTCCTTTTTTGTTATCAGGTTATTTATGTTACAAAGATATCTTCTCAGCTATTTCACCTATGACGGGCATCCGCCAGTAATTTCCCATGAGTGATTGAACTATGCCGACCAGCGACAGCATGCCAAAGACCATCACTGCCAGTATCCATATAAGCTGGCCCAAAATGGGTATTATGGTAATAATAGACGCCCCCACCTCGCCGATAAATAATACGAGGCCTTGTTTTCCATGAAATAGCGCAAATTTATTATTTTTCTTTAATAATAACGGCACAAGGCACAGAATTCCCAGATACCCTATTACTGCAAATATTTTGCCATCCTCTATCTGGCTGTCTTGATTCGCATCCTTGTCATTCTTTTTCGCCAATTATGCCACCTCGCTTTTGCTTTTATTCCGTTTTAGACTTTTCCGCCCGCGGGCCCACGCATTGAGATTCGTCTCCGATACACGCGAGATGCTTGCCGTCAAATATCAGATATTTGGTCTTGGAAAGGTAGTTTTTGTCGACAGGTATCTTGGAATACCTCCCTATATAGACCCACTCTTCCCTGGATGTACGCCATTCATCCGTCGGCTCTAAATTATTTATCTGGTCGGGTCTACCCCACATGCTGACTACCTCGTCTTTAGACATGCCGATCTTTATGGGATCAGTGCCAAGGGGGTGTTTCAGCACCTGAGTCGGCGCTTCAAAGAGATTTATCTCAGCGCATCCGGTTACCGGTAAGACAAAAAAAGCCAATAGAATAAATACTTTATTATTTATGGCCATATTTATAAGCAAGATCGCACATGAACTTAAGGAATGTATTCTTATTGTCTTCCTCGACCTTTAAGAATTCTATACCGACCTCATAGAGCGAGTCGTCTTCCAGGGTAAGCTTCCTTGCCCAGACAAGTTTGCCCCGCGCATGGACAGGATTCGGGGCCTTGGGAAGCTCTAATTTCAATTCTAGGTTAGACCCCTCTTTTAACATCTTTTCGCTCTCAAACCTTATACCTAAAGAAGAGATATTCTTTGTGACCCCTTTTTGGATGAGATTATCTCCATCGAAGACATAACTTATCTTAAGCGGTATAGTATAACGCGTGAATTTTCTTCTTTCTTCCGGTTTCCTCATAACCCTCTCCTTTTATATTATAATACTTATACTAGTATTATATTTTATGTAAGTATATCATCTTTAATAAGCCTTGTCAAGGTCTGCTCATCTCTCTTATTTTATTCTTCGGGGCAGGGGGTCTTCAGGTAATACTCGTCCCAACATATGGAGCTCAGTGTAAGTTTAAACTTCGGATAAGGACCGTCCTCTGGAAGCGTATATTTAACCTCTGTGCTGATATAAACAGACCAGCTGGCTATACTGCATTTGAAGGGTATGGGGACATTCTGAAAAGTATAACTTGTCCCAGGATAGTCGTAAACCACGAAAGGAGGCCCTTCACTGCCTAAATCTACGTAATAGTCTTCGGCTCCGGGAATACTCCTCCACCTAAGCGTAACGTCTACCGAGCCGGGAGAGACTGTCGAGCCGTTGGGCGGAGAGGTTGAGGTCAGGAGAGGAATCTCCAAAAAAGCCACTGAGGAGTCCCTTTGCATCGTCTCGGCAATTTCATATACCTTCTCGTCTATTGTCACGCTGCCGGTTACTTCATAAGCGCCCTCGGTAAATATCGTCTCAAATTCATCTTTCGTAAAACCGAGATTAAGCTTCTCTGAATCGCTTGTATAAAGAATGCCTGTAGGTGTTGTAAAGAAGAAGGAGTCTGCCTGCACCTCATCATATCCGCCTTCTGCGTTTAAGGCATAAAACCAGCACTCTATAGTCATCCTATAATCTCCCGGTGGTTGCCATCGTGGGACATCAAACCAGGAGCTGTATTTTCCTATCCAGATGCCTGTGAACATCGCAAGCGTATCTATAACGACATCCACCCCCTCTGAAATCTTGACATTGCCTGCCTGGTCAAATGCCTTAGCATATATTGTATGCTCGCCGTCATCATCAAGAGTGGGGAGCAAAGTACAATAATAACGGTCCCCTATAACAGAATCATGCTCATCAGGGTTTCCTATTAGTACTCCAGGCCTCTCAAGCGGAGTATCATCCGGTTCGCCAAGCCAAAACTCTATCCTGGTAATGCCTGAGCCCTCTGTTCCATCTGACGTGAACGCTTCTAGCTCATATTCGCCTGTTATAACTTCGCCATCCTGAGAAGGCGTTAAGATCTGTACTGTGTGGGGGATAAGGGCTTCTTCTTCGCTCGCTGTTCGTTTATGCATGTCGTGGCGTTGCCTTATAGGATTTAATGTCCACCAGTCATCATTCTTTACAATGCCGCCATTCTTGCCTGGCATCCAACTATGGCCCAACGCAACTTCGTAACAATACTCCACCAGCCCGTCACACCTAAACGAACCGTCGGCCACCCACGGTTTACTGGCAGGTTTTTTATATGCGCTAAAGAATATACCAAACTTACATCCGAATTGGCTTCTCGCGGTCTTCACAATCTCCCTGCGGCTTGAATAATCCAATTCCCTTAATGTACGTACGCCCCAGAAAAAAGTCTCATCATGGAACTTCCCGAAATTCTCCGGCCCCACTCCCGGCCGATTTAGCGATTCATAAGTAAAGTGAGAATATAGATCATCAGGGTCAAGACCACCTCCTGGATATCTATCATAAAGCCCGGCATGGCCTAAAATACCGGAGCCGATTATATGGCCCATCCTATATACAGCGTCGCCCTTCTCGGTCACAGGGCGGGCAAATGAACCTGCAGCAAAAACCAGAAGTGCCGAAAATATTATTATAAGAAACCGGGTTGGTTTTATATTTTTCATTCTTATCCCTGATATTTCTGGCCGGTCAGTTTTTCATAGGCTTCTATGAGCCTCTCCCTGGCCCGCTGGCTGGATTCGGTATTTATGGCTTCTATTATTGACGCGGCAGCGCTCTGGTCTCCTATTTCAGCCAGGGCCTGAGCTGCGTATATCTTAAGAAGCCCCTCAACCCCCAAAGCGGTTATAAGAGGCTCTACCGCTGTCTGGTTTTTCAGCATTCCAAGGGCAGTGGCGGCATTGCAGGCTATAACCTCATCTTCATCTTCTAAAGAATTTATTAGATGTCCGGATGCGCGCATGTCCTGCAGATCAGCCAGCCATAACGCAGCTAATGCCCTTATGTCAGCATTTGGGTCATTGTTCAGCAATTCTACAAAATAATCAAAGGCCTCTTCTGCGCCCAATTGAGAGAGTGCCCTTCCTGTCCGCACACGCACCATATCATCCTGGTCTTCTAAATGAGGCATCAATGCAGGTATTGCTTCTTCTCTCTCTAATATACCCAGCCCCAGCGCCGCCATTGACTTAAGGCGCGTCTCATCGCTATTCAAGGCATTTTTAAGCGGTTCGAGCGCCCTTATATTGCCTAAACGACCTAATGTATACGCCGCTTCAGCCCGTACCAGTTCTGCGTCAGTCTCATCCTGCAAAACACCTATTAACGGCTCAATCGCATCCTCACCGCCAATCTCAGCTATTATCTCTGCTATCATCTTTCTAAAGATCTCATATTCAGTCTGGTCGGTAAATTCTTCTATAAGGCGCGGTAGCGCAGGCTCGCCCATTTTTTCCAAAGAATAAGCGCTGGCAACGATGCCATCCCATGATTCCGTGCTAAAAGCCTCCTCCATGGCATCTATCCATTTATCTCCGGCCTCCGCGACTATTTTATGTGTAACGAATTTTAATGCATCCCGGGCATGCTTCCACGCCTTCATAAATTTTTTGATAGCGCTATCGGGCTTTCCTTCGGCCTGTTTCTTATGCCCCTCATTAAACATATCTTCTGCTTTCCTAATATGCTTATCCACCTTTTTGTCAATATCTATGTAAACCCTTGCTATATCGAGGGTCGTCTTAGCCAATAAGATATCTGCTTCGAGCAGATCTACAATCAGCTCTTCAAACAGCGATTCTAATTCTTCGGGAATTATCTTTTTGTTGGCACTCTTGCGGATCTCTGAAAGCATGTACTTTACGGCAGAGGCTTCTTCATCAAAGACCTTCTTGGCTTTCATATCAGCACTCAGATGCCAATCATCCAGCCATAGATATGCTTCCAGGCTCTTCTCTAAATGCTCGACTACCTTATCGAGTTTTTTATCTATCTTATCATCGCCAGTCTCAGCAACTTTTAATTTTTGCAGGGCATTATTCTTTAACTGTCTCGGAGGAACTTCCGCATAGGTAGGGGTCGGAGAGATAATTCCTAAAAGAAATGATACTGCAATCAGCAAAAAAGTGTATCTATACGGTCTAGATCGAATCATCGAGTCACCATCCATATTACACGATATCATATGTCATTCTAAGGTCTAGCATAGCTAATAGTCAAGATTAAAAATTTTCTGGGTAATTAAACATCCTCAAGGCATGGCTTTCTTTAACAGCTCTACTACATCATCAAATAATACAGGTTTTTTTATAAAAGGTATACCCTGTTTCAGAAATCTTTTTTCTACATAAGGATCGATATAAGCAGATATTATAAATAAAGCCGTATCGGGGCTGACCTCTTTTACTTCCTTTATTATTTTATCACCATCCATGTCGGATAATTTTAAATCGCATAATAGAATATCTGGCTTATTATTTTTCATTAATTTAAAGGCGCTTTCTCCGCTTCCTACAGCGTTGACTTCATAACCAACTATGGAGAGATATTTGCCTAAATTTTCTGCAAATTTCATGTCATCATCTACAATCAAAACTGTTTTTTTGCCCATTAGTCACTCCTTGGAAACTCTAATGTGAAAGTAGTTCCTCTACCAATCTGCGATCTTACTGAAATATCTCCTCTATTTTTATTCACCAGTTGGCGCACTATCGCCAATCCCAAACCAGTTCCTTTGGTCTCAGCTTTTGTCGTATAGAAGGGATCATATATCTTTTGAATTTTATCTTTCGATATACCTAAGCCTGTGTCTGTGATATCTATAATTATTTTGTTTTCTTTCTTTTGGGCAGAGAACGAAATTTTACCATTTTCCTTGACTGCTTGAATGGCGTTTCTTATAATGTTAAAAAATATTTCTTGAATCTGATCTCTATCGGCCATAATAAAAAGCGGGTCTTTTGCATCTTTTATAAATTCAATTCTCTTTAGCTTAATCTCGTGGCCTAATACGCCTAACGTCTCTTGTAGACTTTCAACTATGTTTATTTTTTCTGCTATTGCATCTCTGCTCGGTTTAGCAAAATCAGAAAGCTTTCTCGTTATACTGGCAATTTTCCTTATATCATTCATAGCATCATTCATGACGTCTCTACTCATTTGAAGAAGTTCTTCTTCGGATTTATCTTTATACAACCCTAAGTCTACGCTTTTCCAAAATATCTGCATGGCAGACATCATTCTATTTAAAGGATTGCATACCTCATGATTAATCCCGGCAGCAAGTGCCCCTATAGCGGCCAACTTAACGTTTTGTTTAGCCTCTGTGAATAGCCGAGCGTTACTTAACGCTATGGTCTCCGCTTTTGTTAAGGCGGTTAAAATATCGATGTCTTCTTCTGTATAGTCTTGGTCGGACCTTTTTTTTCCGAGCGTTATTACTCCTATCATCTGCTTATGCAATATCAATGGTAATGCGAGAGCGGCGTTTACTTTATCCATATCCTCTTTTATCTCATTGGGGCTATCTTCCTTCCTTAATAAAACTTCGCCTGTTCTGCTCAGATACTTAGCAAGGCTTGAATCAACGCTTAAGTTGATTTCGTCCACGTCTTTTACCCCATAAGAGTCACGCAGGACATGTTTATCCTCATCTTTATTTAAAAGCAGAATTGCGCTGCTCTCTAGCTTGAGCGTGTCCGCCAATGTAGTAACGGTAGTTCTTACCAGCCTATCTAAATCCATCAAAGATATAACATCATCTGTAAACGTCTTGATTAATTGTGTGGGATTATACTTTTTCTGAAAAAGATATTTATTTGTTATATTCACTAAGAAATTTTTGATAGGGTCTATCAATGCCGCTATCAGCAGCGCGCTTACTACATATGTCCAGACTTTTGGTATACCTATTATACTACCCAAAAGTTCTTGTGTTATAAACGTTGCGGCTACGAAAACTCCTACAACAAACGCCGAGAGTCCAGCGAATACAAGGGTTTTCTTTATTATTACTTCTATGCCTAAGAGGTTATATTTAAAAATAGCATAGAAAGTGGCAAGAACATATAACGCCACAAAATATGTGCCGAAAGGATTTAGCGGGTAGACTGAAATATCATATACAAGAAAGAAATTAAAACTGCCTCCTATATATCCTATTACAGAAGACCAAAATAAAATGCCTAATTGAGTTTTTCTAGAACCAGTGGCTTGTCTTTGTGCGGTAAATATCTTAATAAGGCAGTAAACCGTAAGAAGAGCAAAAAATATTAGTATAAATGGATAAATAATGCCTGGTTCGCCAAAATTGATTAGACCGTTTACTTTCTTTTCCGCCGAAGGAGAAATAAGGCTCGTTGGAAAGGTTGATGCAGTAACAGCGCTAATTAAGTAGCATACTTTTAAGAGCATTCCTTTATTTTTAAGCCCTAAAAGCAGAACTGTGAAATGAAGGAAAAACGTAGGGATAAAAACCACGCCTATATGCTCAAACCTGGCCCAAAACCACGACGCTTCAAGCGATGGGCCGTATACATTGCCGATCTGTGAAAAGCACCACCAGGAGATTGATAAGGAATATAAAGAGAAGGCGAGAAATAATTTATTTTTTCTATCTTGAAAAATAACGAATATTCCAAGAATGAGAGTCGTGATAGCTGTTGCGGCTAACGCCAGTATAAAATGCTCTTTATACCCCATATTTATTCTGCGCTATAACAAATAAAATTTTATTAGATGCCTCTCTTGCCACATTTTTTATAAAAACACCGTCTTTTGCGGAGAAGATTAAATTAGTAAACTCTTCCTCAGTCCTTGGGTAAAACTTCCAATCGCAAAACCAGTCTGGAGCGATAGGCCTAGAATTGTTTATATCTTTATGAGTAAGCACCAGAGAGCCTTTCACGCTAAGCGCGCTTAAGCAAAAACAGATTAACTTTTTCAAGACTCTATCCGGTAAATAATCACATAGGCCTAGAGAGTATATTAAATCCTGTCCTTTTAGTTTTTCCGCAAAAGGACTATTTTTGCTCAACTTCATTATGTCTTCTTTGATAAAATTTAGCTCTAAGCCGTCTATTTTGGGAAGAGTCTTTTTTGAGAATTCGAGCGCTTCTGCATCATGATCCAGGAGGTTTAGTATAACTTTTTTACTGATAGATGTTTTGTCTTTGAACATCTCCCGCAATTCCCTACATGACCCGCATGCTACATTGAGTACTTTAAACGATGACAAATTGGACTTATCTATAAACTCAGAGATTATATCCTTTATCCTCTCTTTTCTGTTTCGAACGGCGACCGCATATTCATTGGCTAAAAAATAAGCGTCCGAATGATAGCCTATATTCTCGGAAAGCGGTTTGTTATCATAGATTTGCTCTATGCTGCCGTAGTCGCCTGGGTACCCTCGTGGTTTATCAAAGGCTCTTTTGACAATCTTCCCTTTGTAAATCCAATGGGATATTATTGTCCTAAAAAAATGTTTGGCTTGTTTTAACTCTCTTTTTTGTTTAACAGAAGATTCTAAATCTTCTGCCTTTTCCAGCACCTCATCCGTACACTTAAAAAATTCCTCGTTCGCAAGATCCTTTGATATGCCACTATATTTTAATCTCCTGGTTATGTCGATAACCTTTGAAATATATTCGTCAACCTCAGTTAAAAAGAATCTTTCAAATCTTGATCTTGCGCTATCGTCTGTTATAGTTTTCGCGAACTTATCTATTGTAACATCAATAAGAGTGTTTCTTAATAACGCTGTATCTTCCGGTTTTATATCTTTGAGACAAGCACCATATTTATACTCGTTATTTTCTGTACACTTAGTATTCCACACTACATCGATGTCGCACTCAATAGATACAGCTTCAGATATAATTAACTTGGCCCTGGTCACATTTAAAGGAATGGGCTTTTGCGAAACAAACCCTATGCCAGATTCACTTATGTCTGACGTTTTGCATGAGATACCTGAGCCTAGAGCCACAGGAAGCTCTATATTTGTGCGCGGATATTCTCTTCTTTCTATTTGAGTCTGCATAAAATTATTTTTTTACCAGCTTTTTCTTCAGGCATTCCTGATCCACAAGGTCTATCAGCTTCATATTGGCTTTTCTGAATTCTTCATCTGTCATGGTATTTTGATTGCAATAAATAATACCCTGCTTTTCGAGCTCTTTTAATTCGACAGCATGCTTAGGAAACATACTATGGAGTATTACGACTTTCGGCTTATGGCTTGACTGTGACACCAGCGCCGCTAGGTTGTCAACTTTATCATGTGTATCATACACAACCACCACATCAGGCTGATAATCATATAATGTTTCCAATATATTGCCATAGCCATTTATCTCTTTTATTTCATATTCCCCCTTACAGAACTCTTTTGAATGAAATAGGGCGCAGGTATAGGATGATACCATTATATCTGGCTCAACAAAGAGAACTTTAGCCTTTGGTGTACCTACTAGACGCCGCTCCTCTTTTTTCTTTTTTTCTGAAACAACTTCTTGAACTGCCTCAATCAATGGATCCAGTTCTATAGGTTTTTCGAAAAATTCATCATATCCTATCTCATCGCATCTCCATTTGACATCTTTTGAATAGGCAGTAATTATGAAGACTTTAATATCTTTGTGTTTTTCTCTTAGCGTCATAAGAAGTTCCATTCCGGGGATCCCTGGTAATTGAATATCTAACAACACTAAAACAGGTTTCTCTTTATTTATAAACTCCATTGCTTGATGGCCGTCTGTGGCCATGAGCATATCGTGCCCAATAGCCTTGAGAAAGGCCCCAACACCCTCTGTGACTTTTTTATCGTCGTCTACAACTAAAATTTTCTTGTTAGACATGTTAACCCCCGTATTCTGTTATTTAGTATTTGAAGTTTCTAATTCATCTATCCATTTATCGATACGGCTTTTCTTAAAACGCCAAGATCCACCTAGTTTAGACGCAGGTATTCTACCTTTCTTGGCCATTCGATAGAGCTTTCCTGTGCTTACTTGGAGATAATCAGCCGTTTGGGGCAATGTGAGCAGCTTTTCTGTAATCATAGTATCTTCACCTCATTTAAATTTCTTGCAAAGAATAGATAAATTATAGCAAAATTTGCAAACTCTGTCAAGAAGAATCCCCCCTCCGAATTGACTCACATTAAATGTTACCCAAGCAAAATCTTAAATGATACGTTGACTCATTAATGATGTTACCCAAGAATATAACCTCTAAGAGGAGGTTATATCATGAGTCCCGGAGCAAGAATGGAATATCTCGAGTCAATATATCCACGTTATAAAAGAGCGAAGCGTAATGAAAAGAGCGCTATGCTTAGCGAATTCTGTAAAACATGCGGCTATCACCGTAAGCACGCTATACGGCTACTCAACGCCTGCGAACTGTTGAGCTTTGCGTGAGGCGAGCAGGCAAGAGGCGGGGAGGTTATTTATCTATCTCTTCTACAAATATTTGCCTAATACCTTTAGTGTTAAAAAAGAATAAGAAAAATGATGGAATCGCTATTAAGAAAAATAGATTCAATAAGGCAAATAACCAAAATTGATTAACATTGCTTAATGCTACTATCATAATAAATAAACCCAATAATAGTGCTAAGATTGATAGTAGAATTAGTGATATTCTTGCCCATTCTCTTTTATCTAGAATACAAATACCAGTTAATAAGCAACTAAAAAAGCCTAGTAGCTCAAACGCAATCATAGACACAATACTAAACTTAAGGGGCATAAAACTTAATTCTTGCGGTGGATTTTTTATCATTATACCAATACCTCGCCAACTTATAAAAGAAATTCCCAATATTATGATCGAAAAGAGAATTAGATATATGCCTGTTATGTTAATTAATAATCTCTTTACCGTCATTTCTTACCCTTGTTTAATAATATAGACATGCCACACAAAAATACTATTATACCTATTATTTGCAAACTAGAATTATTTCTATAATATGTAAGTAGGCAAACCCCTGTTAAAGCGATAACTATTCCAATCAATCCAAAATTAATTTTTACTTTGTTTTTCATGGCTTAGAAGAAATAGGGGTCAAAGAAATAGGGGTCAGAGAAATAGGAGAAATAGGGGTCAGAGAAATAGGGGTCAGGTCTCCACTCTACACTTTTAGCCTTTTCTCCAGTTCCACTAGAAACCTATCGAGCTTCTTATCCCCTCTCCTTGCCTGTTTTGTTCTTCGAAATGCTTGGCTTACCCCTGTGTCTCTTATTTTACCATAAAAGGCGGCTATGTTGTTAAGTGTATGTTGGGTGCATTTCCGCGAG
>JADHWH010000072.1 GCA_016783555.1 Candidatus Omnitrophota bacterium
CTTTTAAGCAAAGTTATATTGTACAACGACGAAGAGGAGGAAGAAAAAGAAGGTATTGAAGCCCGTATAAAAAGAGGGAAAGACAATAAAATTGAATGCGAAGCCGAACTTGATCCCGGTGAATATAAAGTTGAAGTTGTTACGAAGTCAGGTGAAACCGCTAATCATAGCTTTAAACTCCGCGTCGAATAATTAACAAGCTAATTTCTTAGAAGCATAAAAGACTTGCTTCTTGAAACCCTAAAACCCCTCATTCTTCCCTTTCTTTGAATTCCCCTTCAACAGACAAGCATTCCCTCTTCTCCCAAAAAAAGCAGATTTCTGGGCGCGGAAAAACCTGCATTTTTTGGGAGGCTTTGCTTGTTGAAGGCGGGAATGACAATTGCTTCATCGTCATTTACATCTTCTATGTCAAGGGTTCCTCGCAAACGAAAAATCTTGTAGAATAATAAACGTTATGATATAGTATGCTTACGGAAGGAATTAACTTTCTCGGAAATAAGTTCGAACAAAACTGAGTACTCTCTACTACTAGCAGAATTTGGCCTTAGGTGGAAAAAGTGCGAGCAGGCGCGAGCATTTTAACCGCCGAAGGGCCATAATCTTCGAAACTAGCGAGCAGTCGATATGAAGAAGATGCGGCCACATGACGAGTATTACAACAAGATCATCGAAGAATTGGATATAGATCCTATCCGTATGATCAAGGCCGCATTTGCGCTGATGGGGATAATACCGATTCTGGTAATATTCTACATCATCACAAAGAGGCAGCTCTTTGGCGCCATATTCTTGGGCAAGAACGGGCTTATTGCGGCGATAGCTATTTTTATATCCGTAATAGGTTTCTTCTACGCGTATATACACATTAGGAAGATGGCAGAAAGGCTGTTGATATACTCTGCCGGACGCAAGCGCGCCGACGAAGAGAAATCGGCTTTCGTATCCAACGTCTCCCATGAATTTAGAAACCCGTTGGCTGTGGTCAAGGAGTCTCTCAGCCTTATCTTGGACGGCACGTTAGGCAAAATCGATTCCAAGCAGAGAGAAGTCCTTGAGATATCGAAGAGTACCATAGACCGGCTGGCCCGTTTGGTTATAGACCTCTTGAACCTTTCGAAGATAGAGGCCGGCAAGATAGAGCTCAAGAAAGAAGAGGTCGATATAGCATCGCTCGTTAATGAAGTAGTGAAGACCTATGAAAGAGAGCTTTTTAAAAAAGAGATCGCTCTTAAGAAGAATATTCCGCCGGATATTGGAAAGGTCTTCGCCGATAGAGATAGGCTGAGCGAAGTCATCATAAATCTCTTAAACAATGCGATAAAGTATGCTCCGGCCAAAGGGAGTATTATCGTCGACCTCGAAGGATCGAAAAAAGAGATCCGCTTTGCGATCTCCGACACAGGGCCAGGAATGTCTAAGGAGAATTGCAAGAAGATATTCAATAAATTTGAACGGGTTACCACCGGGGGAGAAAAAGGCACAGGCTTGGGGCTCCCCATAGCCAAAGATATAATCGGACTGCATAAAGGAAGGATTTGGGTAGAGAGCGAGTTGGGCAGAGGCTCTACATTTACATTTGCCCTGCCCAGGAAAGCCGTATGAGAATACACACAATTAAAGAACTAAAGAACCTCTTTAGAGACAGGCATAATAAGAGAGGATATTATGACTTTGTAAAGACGTCGTTAGGCGCCCTGATAATCTTGTTTGTCCTTATAATCTTCTTCGTTGACGTCTTTGAAGGAGTAGACCTTTTTAAAGAGTTCGAACTGACCACGTTAGACTATAGGCTGAGGTTTAGGAGAGCAAGGAATATTAACAGAGACGTCGTCTTTGTTGATATGGGCGAAGACAGCATAAAAAAGATCGGCCGCTGGCCGTGGTCGCGCGAATGGCACGCGACGATAATCTCTATATTATCCCAGTTCGGGGCAAAGGCCGTAGTCTTTGATGTGATATTCAGCGAAGCCTCAAGCGAGTTCTCCGACGGGGCCATGGAAGAGGCCATGAAGAAGGCCAACAACGTATATATTCCATACGCATTGGAGCTCGAAAGGTATAATAAGGCAAAGAGGGCATGGGATGTCAGGGATATCATATTGCCGCTTGAGAGATTTTCGAGATGGGCCCGCGGAGGGGGGCATATAACCATAGTGCCCGATCCGGATGGAATTATAAGAAGAGTCCCCGCGGTCGTAGATTATAACAGCAGCGTCTATCCGCAGTTAGGTTTGAAGGTTGCGTGTAATATGTTGGGGATAGATCCGGCAAGATATAAGATAAAAAGGACGTTCTTTGGACGATACATAAAGATAGGAGAAGATAAAAAAGAGAGTATTTATATACCTGTCGATGAAAAGAACCAAATGCTTGTAAATTGGGTTGGCAGATGGGGGCAGGACTTTAAGCATTATTCATTTGTAGAAGTGATTACTTCTTATCAGAGCCTGCTTGCGAAGAAAGAACCTCTGGTAAATTTAGGCGAATTTAAAGACAAGATATGCGTGATAGGCCTTACGGCGCCGGGCCTCTATGATATCAAGCCGAACCCCCTGCAGCCGGCCTATCCGGCCGTGGGAACAAACGCCAATGTTATAAACGGTGTCCTGAATAAAGATTTCGTCAAGAAAGCGCCCCAATGGCTCGATGCCATGATCATAATAATTTTGGGATTGCTCCTTACCGCGAATATATCAAAAGTCAATCCGGTCAGAGGCGCTTCTATAGCGCTTTTGATGGTCCTTACATACCTGATGATATCATTTGCGGTATTGGATATCCTGAATTTATGGGTGTCGTTTATACATCCGTTTGTAGTGATAATATTGGGGTATCTCGTTATAACCTTCTACAATCAGATAGTAGTCTCTATAGAGCGCGCAAAGCTCTTTACCCTCGCGACGAAAGATGGCCTTACGGGATTATTCGTAATAAGGCACTTCAACCTCCTCTTAGAGGCGGATATGGAGAGGATAAGGTCGCGCGGCGGCAGGCTCTCGATACTCATGTCAGATATAGACCACTTTAAGAAGATAAACGACAGCTACGGCCACCAGGTCGGCGATTTTATATTGAGCGAAGTGGCATCTATCTTGATGGCTTGCTGCCGCCAGCTGGATATACCCTCCCGTTACGGCGGTGAAGAGTTCATCGTCATGTTGCCGGGTGCGAGTATCGAAGACGCCGCCATGGTCGCAGAGAGAATAAGGAGCAGGGTAGAGGGGCACGATTTCAGGATGGGCGACAAGACCTATAAGGCGACGATAAGTTTAGGGGTGGCGGAGTTTACCAATGCGGAGGACAAAAGAGACGATTTGATAAAGCAGGCAGACGGCGCCTTATATCAGTCGAAAGAAGGGGGCAGAAACAGGATTACCAAAGCTCCCCCGAAGCCTCCAGCCCCGCCGAAACCCATAGAGAGAATCAGCAAGCCCAAAGAGAAACCCGGTAAACCGCAGTAACATGTGTGCCTGTAACTCAGCTGGATAGAGTACTTGGCTACGAACCAAGGTGTCGCAGGTTCGAATCCTGCCAGGCACGCCAAATTTTGCAACGTAGAACACCATTTACATATGACCAACCACGAACTCTACATGAAAGAGGCGGTGAAGGAGGCCGGGAAGGCCTTTGAGGCCGATGAGGTTCCCGTCGGCGCAGTTATTGTCCACAACAAGAGGGTCATCGCCAGGGCCCACAATCAGATAAAACTGCTTAAGGACCCCACCGCGCACGCCGAGATGATCGCAGTTACGCAGGCCGCAAACGCCCTGAGAAACGAGAGATTGAATAATTGCGATATCTATGTTACAATTGAACCTTGTCCGATGTGTATGGGCGCTCTCGTCTTAGCGCGGGTGAGGAATTTAATATTCGGGGCTGAGGATTCGAAGACCGGGGCATGCGGTTCCGTAATCACAATAGGCGCAGATAACAAGTTTAATCATAAAATCAGAATATATAAGGGCGTCCTTAAAGATGAGTGCGCTTCTTTAATAAAGAATTTTTTTAAGAATAAGAGAGAAGAAGGGTCTCAATGGGTTCTTTTGAAAGCAGGCGGGCGGAAAGAAAAGGTATCACATTAAAGGGGAACTTCCGGATCGAAGACGATCTGAAGTATAAACTCCATATCTACAAGGAGCCGGTAGAGCTGACGATAGTCGATATCGGCGTCTTGGGGTGCGGATTTGTCGCCCCCTATTATCTGCCGAAAGGCCTCATTCTCCTTATACGGATGATAAACTTTCCCACCCTAACCGCCGAAGGCGCCCAGAAGGTCAAGGATATAGAATTTACCGGCAGAGTCATGGCCTGCAGGACTACAGCAGTGAGGGCCAACAGGGTAGGGCTCGAATTTGTCGATATAAGAAAAGAAGATTTAAGCCAGGTACAGAGGTTCGTCTCGGAGGGGTAGCCTAGTCCGGTTTAAGGCGGCGGTTTGCTAAACCGCTGTACTGCCCAAAGGCGGTACCGAGAGTTCAAATCTCTCCCCCTCCGCCATTGGCAGAATTTGGCCTTTACCAAAGGCAAAGGACCTTTGCATGAGAGGAGAAAGCCATGGTAACAGAATCGATATTGGTACTTTTGTGTGTGGCAGCGTTTTTTATACTGTTGTGGGATGTTGCGCTTCAGGATAGGATGAAGAAGCTTGAAAAGCGGATAAAGGAAATGGAAGATAAAAAGAAAAAGCAAGAGCGAGGATAGGAGAGAGCTATGACTTTAGAAATTATAGTACTTGTTTTGTGCACCGTCGCGTTCTTTCTGCTTTGCTGGGCCATGCTTTTGCGCCTTTATATAAAAGAGCTTGAGAGGAAAGTCGAAGAGCTCGAGAAATATTTCACAGTGAAGTCGAAACTTAATAACGTATAGGCCCAATTTTTAAGATTAAGGCATATCGAAGATGTCGTATGTAGTCTTTGCGCGGAAATACAGACCTAAAGATTTTGATGAGATCGTCGGGCAGCCCCATATTACGACGACGCTCAAGAACGCGATTAAGCAGAACAGAGTTGCGCACGCCTATCTCTTCAGCGGCCCGAGGGGCATAGGCAAGACGACCACTGCCCGCATACTCGCGAAGGCGCTCAACTGCCAGAAGGGCCCGACCCAGAACCCCTGCAGTAAATGCGTCTCGTGCAATGAGATCTCATCAGGCATCAGCATGGATGTCATAGAGATCGACGGCGCCTCCAACAGGGGTATTGACGAAGTAAGGGAGCTGCGCGAGAATGTCAAATTTGCCCCGACCCACGGTTGCTATAAGCTATATATTATCGACGAAGTCCACATGCTGACTCAAGAAGCATTCAATGCGCTCCTCAAGACCCTGGAAGAACCGCCGCCCCATGTGAAGTTCATATTCGCCACGACTCAGGCCCAGAAGGTTCCTGCGACCGTTTCATCACGATGCCAGAGGTTCGATTTCAGGAGGATATCTACTGCGGATACGGTTTCAAAATTGAAAGAGATTGCGAAAGATGAATCTGTAAGCGCAGACGACGAGACACTCTTCTTAATCGCAAGACAGGCTGACGGAAGCCTTAGAGACGCGGAATCGATCTTTGATCAACTGAACACCTTCTGCAGAGGCAAGATTAAAAGAGATGATGTCGCAAAGATATTGGGCGCTGTAGGCGATGATCTCTTGGAGCAATTCGCCGCTATTATAGCCAAGAGAGACGCGCCGTCCGCCCTGAAACTCACAGATCGCCTTGTAAATGAAGGTAAAGACCTCTCATTATTTTTATCAAGCCTCATAGGCCATTTTCGCAATTTAATGGTAACGAAATTATGCTCGAAGCCGGAGGGGCTTATCGACACAAGCAAAGAGACGATAGAGAGATTAAGAGATCAGTCCAAGAATTTCTCACAGGAAGAGCTCTTTTATATATCCGACGTCTTGACCCACACGCATGAATCCATTAAGAGATCCGCGTCGGCCCGAGTTATATTTGAATTGGCTGTCGTAAAGATTGCGAATCGTCAGTCGCTTCTTCCGTTAAATGAGATCCTGGAGAAGCTGCAGGAGATGGAACAACGCATTAAAAAGGGTATGCCAAATACTGTCATTGCGAGCGAAGCGAAGCAATCTCATAAAGAGATTGCTTCGTCGCCAAACATAGCATCTCAGACTCCTCGCAATGACGGTGAGGGAGAATTCGAGACTCCTCGTCCCGCAAAACGGGATCCCGCCGAGCGAAGTTTACACACGGCTAGGCGGGACAATGACAAAGATACAGCTTCGCCTGACGCCGTCGAGCTCTCAACCATTCAAGAGGCGTGGCCCCTGCTTCTTAA
>JADHWH010000073.1 GCA_016783555.1 Candidatus Omnitrophota bacterium
TGAAGATTAAAGCCGCCCCGCCTCTCGTAATAGAAAAAATAGAATTTTTAAGAAGATTCTAATTTTTTCTATTTCCTCTTTTCAAAAATAAATAAATATGCTATACTTGAGTAAATAATATCAAAAATTATTTTCTGATTTTTCAAATGAGCACGCGACTTACGGAACGAAGTGAACGTAAGTCACTGTGCGAATTTGACCCTTGACATTTTGTTGATGATTCAATAAGCAAAATGTCAAGGGTTCAATTCGACCCTTCGGGGGAGAATTTCAGAGAAGGTAGACTTACGAAAAATCTCTGATTTTTCGTAAGTCTAGGTCTCATTGAAGGAGGTTTGTTATGAATCCCGTTAGACCTTTACAAGAAAGGTGCTTACGGGAGTATATTAATGACAAAGGAGGTCTAACGGGATGAAATTTACCGGGAAGTTATTGATAATCGGATGCGGCTCGGTTTCTCAATGCGCGATTCCTCTTGTATTGAGGCTGTTTGAGATGCCCGCGGATAAAATTAACATCATGGACTTTGTCGACAACCGGGCGAGGGTTAAAGATGCATTGGATAGAGGCGTAAAATATATAATAGAGAGAGTGACAGAGGAGAATTATGCCAAGCTTCTGGGGAGATACGTCGGGCCCGGCGATATGATTATCGACCTTGCATGGAATATAGATTGCGTTACCATCGTTCAGTGGTGCAGAGAAAATCGGGTTTTATACGCAAACACATCCGTTGAAGAGTGGAATCCGTATAAAGATTCCGAACGAAACGACCCTACAAAATACACATTATACGCAAGGCACATGGAGCTTCGCAACAAAATAGACTTCTCCAGCGACAAAAAATACACTACCACTATTGTTGATCACGGCGCCAATCCGGGGCTGGTATCGCATTTTACTAAATATGCGCTCATAGAGATGGCAAATAAAATCTTAAAGGAGAACCCGGACGATCCAAGGAGATTTGAGATGGAGAAGGCCTTGGATGATAAGAATTTCGCAAAGCTTTCGCAGCTAGAAAATGTAAAGACCATTCATATAAGTGAAAGAGACACACAGATTACCGATAAACCAAAACAGGTGAATGAATTTGTCAATACCTGGTCTATTGAAGGATTTTTTGAAGAAGGAGTCGCTCCGACGGAATTGGGCTGGGGGACGCACGAGCGCTATATTCCCCAGAACGCATATTTTCATAAAGTCGGGCCAAGGAATCAAATCTGCCTTACCTCACTAGGTATGAAGACCTGGGTTCGCTCCTGGGTTCCGTGCGGTGAGATTACAGGCATGGTTATTCGCCACGGGGAGGCATTCAGCATTTCTGACAGATTGACTATATGGGAGGACGGAAAGGCTGTTTATAGGCCGACTGTTCATTACGCCTATTGCCCTTGTAATGCCGCCGTCAATTCACTTCATGAGCTTGAGATGAGGCAGTTTAAACTGCAGGAGAAACAAAGGATAATGAGTGATGAGATTATAGACGGCCGCGATGAGCTCGGCGTTCTTCTTATGGGTCATGATTTTAACTCCTGGTGGTGCGGAAGCCTTTTGGATATCCATGAGGCGAGAAGGCTTGTTCCGCATCAGCAGGCGACTACGCTGCAGGTCGCTATATCCGTAGTGGCGGCCGCCATGTGGATGATTAAGAACCCCGAAAAAGGCTTCCTGCTTCCGGACGATATAGACCACGAATATATTCTGGAAACAGCCGTTCCCTATATAAGTCCTTTTATCTCAATACCCGTTGACTGGACGCCGCTCAAGAATCTTAATACAGAATTTACAAAATTCGATATCTCCCGGCCCAAGGATGAGGATGTATGGCAGTTTACGACCTTTTTGGTCGATGCAAACGAAAGACAGAGAGCAAGTGAAAAAAACAGCGCAGATAAATTCCAAACCACCAAGGCCTAAAACAGATAGAAACGGCGTCGAGGGCCTTATTAGGACGATGATGAGGAAGCATCGTACCCCCTTTATGGTTATAAGGCGCTGCGTTCTTGAGAAGCAATACAGCCGTTTCCGCAAATACCTGCCCGAAGTAATACCTTATTATGCCATAAAGGCGAATCCCCACCCCGGCGTTATAAAGACGTTTGTTAAGCTGGGCGCGAGCTTTGATGTCGCCAGCGCAGCCGAGATGAGACACGTCCTTCACTTAGGCGCCTCGCCCGGGAAGATTATATTCGCCAATACTATCAAGTCCGACGAAGATATAATAACCGCCCGCAGGCGCAGGGTAAGGCTCATGACATTTGACAATGAACCGGAGCTTTACAAACTCGCTAAAGATTATCCCAGGGCCCACGTACTTGTCCGCATAAAAGTCACAAACGAGGGAAGTGTTGTGGAGCTGTCTTTAAAATTCGGCGCGGATCCTGAACACGCGTTCTTTCTCCTGCGGAAGGCGAAGGCGCTGGGGTTGACGCCGATGGGCGTCAGCTTTCACGTCGGTTCCCAATCCACCAACGTTGAGAATTACCTCCAGGCTCTCGAAATCTCAGCCGGAATCTTTAATGAGGCAAAAAAAACCGGCCTCTCTTTAAGGATAATGGATATAGGGGGAGGCTTTCCTATTCAGCACTTCGACAATGAGATAGGGGTCAATTTTGAAAGGATGGCTTGCCAGATAAGACGCGAGATGAAGGCGCTGTTTGACAAGAAGGTCAGGTTTATAGCCGAGCCGGGCCGCTTTTTAGTCGGGCCCGCCGGGATTTTAGTGACACAAGTCATAGGAAGGACATTCCGCAACAACAAGAATTATTATTACCTAAATGACGGTATTTACGGCGATTTTTCCGGCATGATATTTGACCACTGCAGGTATGAATTTAAGACATTAAGGCGCGGCCAGAAATATTTGAGCACTCTCGCCGGGCCCACATGCGATTCTTTTGATACCCTCTCCTTGAATGAGGAGATCCCCGAACTTTACGTCGGCGATATAGTATATGTAAAGAATATCGGCGCCTATTCCTGCGCGAGCGCTACTACCGGCTTCAACGGCTTCCCGCCCGCCAAAATAATACTTATCTGATTTTCTTGTTACATAAAAAATGCCAATACGGTTTGTTATCCGATAGTATAATATCTGAAAACGTATCTTTCAATTCTCGAATCTCCCTGCGCGAAACCCTCTGCTCGATGCGCGTAAAGAAACGGTCATAAACATCCTGCCGGATTCGCTGAAGGCTCTTACCATGATAGGCCTCATAAAGAGGGACAAAGCGGCTTAAGTTTAAGGGCCTAAGCAGCCGTCCGAGCAGGATTGACGGCATATAAAGAAATAGAGCTGTGCACAAAGAGAAGATCTTTCTAAATAGGGGGCTTTTGATCCTGCAGAGAAAGAGGCGCAGGAGCGTAACAGCCCTTAGGATAAAGCGGAAGTATATAGGTTTATTGTCGAGGGAATAGTAAAGATAGATAAGAAGAGTCGCCGCAAATCTCTTAAGACGGCGGACCTCATCAAGACACGGCGTGGGGAGGTGGTGCAGGACTCCTATACAGAATAAGAAACTGACAAAATCATCCCTGAAGGGAAGGTCCTTTAAGTCGCACATAAAGAAGAGACAATTGTCCGCGTCTTTTAAATTTTTTCTTGCCGTAAATATAGCGTCTGAAAAATCGACGAGGATTATCTCTTTACATATATCCTTTAGGTAATAACTCCATCGACCGCTGCCGCAGCCGAGATCGCAGATAGAAGCGTTTTTAAGGGAAGCGAAATCGACTATGTCGAAATATTGCAGGAACTCTTCTTTATGCTCAGGCAAAATTCTGTCGTGGCCTTTCCACTCTTCTCCGAATGTATATTGTATGTCCCTTGCGAAATCATCAGTTTTAGAAGCGGGAAGATCCCCCGGTTTGCAGTTAAGCCTATCCCTCACAAAGTTACTCTGCTTATCAGGCCCTGAAAGAATAATGACATCGTCTATAACCGGGTATTTTTTATTTCCGACCGTTAAAGAGTCAGGCCCGCATACAATATCTTTTGTACCGAAGATAGCCTCAAGGGTCCTTATCTTATTTTGGTAGTGCATAGTATAACATTTTATATCAAACAAAACACCCTTGCAAGTGTTTAAGTCGAAAGGGGTTGAAATTAAGTTCAGAACCCTCCTTAAGTATAATCTATTCACCCAGCCCCTGCGCGCAGGGGCTTGAGTTCATGACGTTCTCGACAGATTTTGAAATGTAATATAAACGAGGATATACTTGAGGACCTAAGCTTCTTGAGAATTGCCCTTAATTATTAGACTCTCTCTTCAAGGCATATTCTGTAAATTTTATAATATCATTCATCATCTTTACCGCCAGGGCAGGATATGCGCCTATTGCGGTCTCTCCGGAAAGCATCAAATAGCCAGAGCCATCGAGGATAGCATTTGCAATGTCGCTTACTTCAGCGCGCGTCGGCCTCTTGTGCTCGGTCATACTTTCGAGCATTTGAGTAGCGGTAATAACCATCTTCTTTCGCTTAAGGCACTTCTTTATAATCATTTTCTGCATCATGGGAACCTCATATATGGGTAAAGATACCCCCATATCGCCGCGCGCTATCATAATGCCGTCTGCGATTCCGAGTATTTCATCAATATTTTTAATGCCTTCTCGGTTTTCGATTTTCGCGATAATCCGAGGTTTTACCTTGCTATAATTTACAAATTCCTTTACGTTAAGGACGTCCTTTTTATTCCTCACAAATGACTGCGCGATAAAATCCATTTTATTCTTTAGGCCGAATTGCAAATCTTTCTTGTCTTTTTCGGTTAGATCCTTGAAGCTAAGCTTAATACCGGGGATGTTAACGCCCTTGTTTTCCTTTAAGATCCCGGGTGTAACTACTTCTGCTTGCACGTAATTTTTTGATGTGGATTCTACCCTGAGCACGATATTGCCATCGTCTATATATATGAAAGCGCCTCTTTTTATATCGCGGAGAGGGCCCTCATAATCAAACGGTATAGTCTGCCTATCATTGGCCTTCTTTTGATTGCTTAAATAGACTCTTTGTCTGTTTTTTAACTCTATGGATTTACTTCTATTCTTTAATCTTCCTATCCTTATCCGGTAACCCTCGAGGTCTTGCAGAATCTTTATACGGCGTCTGTATTTTTTATTTAATTTTCTTATTAAGTTTATGCGGCTTAGGTGTTCTTTATGACTCGCGTGTGAAAAATTGAGCCGGGCTACATCCATTCCCGCCAGCATCATTTTTCGAAGCACAGTAGTATTTTCACTTGAAGGTCCTATCGTACATATAATTTTTGTTTTGACCATATTTTTCTCTAGAAATTAAACTTTAGCACCGCTTCTAAGCTTCCGAAACTTCCGAACTCTGTTCGGAAGTTTCATTCGAAACCTGCGCTTCGCCCTCTTTGGGCTGTATGTTTTTTCTATCCAGTTTGCGCTGTCTTTTTTCTTCTTTCTTCTTTTTCCTCGCTAATTCTTTCTTGCGCTTTTGAAATGAATAATCATCTCTTGCCAATATACCCTCCTTTCATCTTTGGGCCATCCCGCACGTGGATCCCGATTATACTACCGGGAAACATACTGTCCAGGGAAAAATGCCCTCTGTTAAAAAGAGGGCATTTAAATAAAGGCCCTGAAGGTTTGGCTGCTTACTTTTAACGGCCTTCGTTTTTGCGCTTTGAAAAGCATTCCTTGCAGTATACCGGACGGTCGCCGCTCGGCTTGAAAGGGACTTCGCATTCTTTCTTACAGTCTGCGCAAGTCGCCTTGTGCATCTCTCGCGGACCTCTGTCGAATCCACCACCTTGATATCCCATGTTACCTCCTTTCTGGTTTTTGTAAAGATTTTGAAGCTCAGGGTTAATTAATTTTTTTGTGCTTTAGAATAAAACGATAAGAGGATAGCAAATTACCAGCAACTCTTATCTGGATATTTAAGTGCGTTTTTTTCGCAGGTGGAAAAATGGCTTCTTCTTTTTAACGGGCTTTTGCCTTTTTTCAGGCCCCCTTTTATCGGAACGGTGTTCCCGGGGAAAATCTCTTTCCGCGGGCCTGTTATCCCGGTTTGCGTTAAACGGGCTGCCTTTTTTGCGCTTTGAAAAGCATTCCTTGCAGTATACCGGACGGTCGCCGCTCGGCTTGAACGGGATTTCGCATTCTTTGTTGCAGTCTGCGCAAATAACCCGAGTAAAAGTTCTTTCCCTGGGGCCATTGCCTTGTCTTCCTCTGTCATGGCGATGAGAGTGATTGAAGCTCCGGAAAGGCTTCTGGGAAT
>JADHWH010000074.1 GCA_016783555.1 Candidatus Omnitrophota bacterium
CCTGGCAAAACTAACCCCGCCAGTACCATTGGTAGCGTAGATATAGTCACCTTCGCCGGGATATCCCAAAGAAGCGCCATACTCCATATTAAACGGAACATTGCCCAGGGTTGACCAGCTATTGCTCCCGACATGATACTTTGCAAAGGTGTTATAATCGCCTCTATTGCAATAGATATAATCCCCGCTTCCGGGATATACCAGGTTTGCCCCTTCCCTTATATTCCAGGGAGGAGTCTGCGCCTGGTTCCAGAGGTTTGTACTGACAGTGTACTTATAAAAATACGTCGTCTCCCTTCCTACCGTAGCGAAGAGGGTCGTTTCGTCCTTTGCCGCCAGGGCGCCGCCGAAATTCACATATTCGGGGATATCGAGCAACTTCTCCCAGGTATCATCGGTTATTGAGTACCGGTAAAAATCCTTCGTCCAGCTTCCTCTCAACGCGTATATATAATCTCCCCCGTTAGGATAGCAGAGGCTCGTACCCTGTCCCCATCCGTCAGATATGTGCGCTGGAAAGTCTTCCAGGAAGGTCCACTCATTAGTCGATATATCAAACTTTGCAAATGCGGTGCGGGTAGACCACCCGCTCCATAAGGCGTATATAAAATTGTTGCCCGCACTGGGGTAGTCCTTGACTCTCGTAAAAGCAGAGCTGTCGTCAAGAGTCGGCATATGGCGTTGATTAGTCCAATGGCCTAATGTACTATAAAAAGGATCGAGTACAGAACCTATGGACTCTAACTCCGCCGCCGCGCCTGTCCCCACTATCTGTAGATCGCTCAATGTGCCGTTACCAAAATCTGTGTCTGTATCATCCGCAACCTGGGTAGTTACTGTAGACATCATTATTCTTCCGGGAAACGTAGCATTTATATTATCGTCCTTGGAGGTATACTTCTGCCATCCCGTCTGATTCGTAGGATGGACGCCTGTATCGGTTGACGTCCCGCTTGACCAATCAGTCTGCAGAAACGAATAATTTGCCTGTTGGACACTCGCATCAGGAGAGAAAAATAACAATAGTACCCCAATAGATACTATAAATAACAACCCGAATTTTCCTACCCTCTTTCTACTCATCTTCCTCACCTTTTGTATTACAAGATCCCAATGATTGAAGTCCGACTTCAATCTAAATAAAAAATCCCAGGCAAACTTGTCTGGGATTCACATCTCTAATCTTCGGCAGCCCAGCCACCCTTGACGTCTCTACTATCAAGGGCCTTTAGCTTTGCGCCCTTACATTACTGCAAGTTTGCCTTTTTCGGTTACGTCCTGACGCCTCAATGAACTCTTGTTCAATCCATTATCAAGTATACATTAGCTTTTTCTGAATGTCAAGTGCCAGGCACCATAAATTTTCATTTTCTTTTTTCGCACATTTTTCCTTCCATAACTCCTTATATTTTAAGGAGTTAAATTAATCCCAGAAAAAATATCTACCTTTCTACCTATCTAACCATTTTAAAATGATCGAAGTCCGACTTCAATCATTCAGCATTTCTACCTATCTAAAATTTTACCAAAGTGCCGGGCACTTAGGCTGACTAGTCTAACCGGGCATCTAGGCTAACTAGCCTAATTTGTGCTGGATATCCTTTCCCAGCTTACCGATAGCATCGGCCCTACACTGCCTGCAATGCCTCATCTGCTTTACATATCCGCTGCAGGCCTTCTGTATCTCCAGCTTTTCTTGAATAGTGGGAGGGTTAATCTGTGAGAATTTGTATAGGGGGATTAGGGGTATGACATTTTGAATATAGACGCCCATCTTACTTACCTCTTTAGCTATATGGGCAACGTGCTTGTCGTTTATGGTAGGGATATAGACCGTGTTTATCTTTATTATCTTTCTCCTCTTTACAGCCTCTTTGATCCCCTTTAATTGATTCTCGATAAGAATCTCGGCTGCTTCTCTTCCTTTATACATCTTTCCATGAAAATTGACAAATTCATAGATCTCTTTGCCGATCTCCGGATCTATCGCGTTTAAGGTCACCGTGATGGTGATTACTCCTAAATCGACAAGTTCATCCATCTTCTCCGGGAGGAGTAGGCCGTTTGTGCTTACACATCTCGTTATATTAGGAAACTCCTCCTTTGCCAATCTAAAAAATTCAAATGTCTCTTCATTAAAGAGGGGTTCCCCCGGTCCGGCAACAGCCAGGACCTTAATGTAAGGGTGGTCCTTCAAAACTTCTCTGGTCTTCTCAATAGCCTCCTTTGGGGTT
This sequence comes from Candidatus Omnitrophota bacterium, assembly GCA_016783555.1. GTDB lineage: Bacteria > Omnitrophota > Gorgyraeia > JABMRJ01 > JABMRJ01 > BS750m-G22. Next base: position 2,235 of record JADHWH010000074.1, read on the forward strand.
AAGACCTTACTTGTTATGCCGGGCCTCGACTCATTGACACAGTCGTATCTTCTATCGCAGTACTTACATTGAATATTGCACTTAGGGGCGAGGGGTAGATGCATCCTTCCAAAAAGGTGGCAGGCCTTCTCACTATAACAGGGATGGGCCTTGATTATCCTTAATTGCGAAGGGTCCCAGGGGACTTCCTTTCTATCTATCTTTGCAACTCTAAATTTATGTCTTTTTGCCTTCATCTTATGCTTAAAGCTATCTTCTCTTCTTCTCATCTTAGAATATATTGGCAGGGTCTCAATATGTAATATGCGCCCAATATGATTAAGATTACAGCACCTGCTATCCTTAATATCTTGCGATACGCTACGATCTTATTTAAAAACTCTGCCGAAACAAACCCTAACGCAAGATAAAAGGAAGAGCTTATGGCATAGACAAGCGTAATAATAAATCCTTCGTGCAGCTTAGTCCCGAGTAAAAGAGGAAATAAATAGACCACTTTTCTTCCGGGCATCAACATCGCCCTGAATAGACCGAGTCCAAACCCTATACGACCTCCCACCTTTCTTTTTTCTTCGTGCTCTTCACTCTTGCATCTATGTCTCCTTATAAGCATACTCACGCCGAGTATTATAATCAGTGCGCCGAAGATGATGTTCATCGGCATTCGCCTAATATGAAGATGAGAGCCGAGCAATGTTACAATAAGCCCGAGGATGACAAGGCCTATGATCCTACCGATTAGAAATCTTGCCCCTGCCCGCCTATCCGATAAGCTCAGGCCAAAGGTAAAGAACGGACAGGTAAGCAATCTATCCCAGGAAAGGCCTAATAGTAAAGCGGTAATAATATCTTCCATCTTTAGTGGCACCTAAATGAATTCATTATCTTGCGAAATTCATCTTCTTCTATCGTGAAGCCCAATACCATAAAATACCTTTCTGACCTATCGCAATATAGCTTACACATAAAAACCCTCTTCTTATCTATGCTGCCGTCTTTGCGCTTTATATCTAAATCTACAGCGCTAAACTTGGCCTGATGGGTATGTATGCGAAACCCCTCTTCGCGCAGCCTCTCCTCTTTGCCATATTTGTAAATGCCGTCCGGAAGCTCTCCTCGGGGCACTACATCTTTGTAGTCTATCTCTTTAAGAGAAGAGATCGCTTCGAAAAACTGCTTGATGCTCCCGTCTTCCGCCTCTTCCTTAAAGATAGTCAGGTTTCGTCCGTCCTTTTCCGTCCACAAAGGACTAGGAAAATCCTTCGGGACCCTGATGTACATATCATATGCTTCTATTACCTTAACTTCCTCGGTCTCCGATTGCTGCGTCTCGACCTCTTTAATCACACCTTGCGCTTCCGTATCCGAATGGCATTTAAACGAATCCAGCATTTGAATAAATTCGTTTTCAGATAAGCTAAGGCTAAATATCGCAAAATGCCTTTTGGCCACATCGCAATAGAGCTTACAAAGGAGAAGCCCTGTCTTATCTACACTGCCGCACCTGCGCACTATATCTAAGCTTACGGTGCCCAATTTGCCTTTGTGGTTATTTACGAGAAAAGGGTCTTTCAATATCTTCTCGTCTTTATACTCATAATCGCCATCCGAGTACTCCCCGAAAGGCGCTTCGTCTTTAAAGTCAACCTCCTCTTCCGAATAGACCACCTTAGAAAACTCCATAAGCCTTTCGTGTTCTGTTACATGTTTGAAAACAACCGAGCCATTTCGTTCGTCCCCTGCCCATTCTTCAGCAGGAAGATTACCCGGGACCTCAAAACTTATATTATGCCCTTCTACCTTTCTAAGCGTCTCGGCTTCTACAGAAGTAGGCCGATTTAAGACCACACCTGTAAGCGCTATCAACAATAAAAATTTAGTCTTCATATGTCTTTTTTTCCATCTCCCTGGTCTTTTTCTTTTCGATCTCCAGCCTCTTCTGCATGGCCTGATAGGAGACCATGTCAGCCCTGTATTTTTCACTCAAATCCTCTTGAATGAAGTCTCTTTCCGATTTCAGCTTATCAATAAACTCAGCCTCTTTCTCTTCCAAGGTAGTTTTAAACATACGCACCAATCCGATATTAGCCCTATAAAGATAGAGGGTGACAACAGTTAAGACTACTACTGCAATGCTCCCTGCCAGGATAAAGATCTTATGGGGGCGGCTCTTAATCCAGGCCTTCTTCTTCTCCTCTTCTTCCCTCTTCTCATCCTCTTTTAATTTCTCTTTTACACCTTCTACAAAGCCTTTTGAGCCGAGTATCCAGGAGCCCTGCAGCTGCTTTTTTAAACTGTCGAATCCGGCTTTATCTATGGATTCTATAAACTCTTTGTACAATCTCTTCTGCTCATTCGTCTCCTGGGATAAATTGGCTAACAACTCCCTGGCGTCGCCCTCCATTCCCACAAAGTCCTTATCCATTCCCATATAGAAAGGATAGCTTGACCACTTGTAGCCTTCCGCCTTATCCGCCATGCGCCCTTCGACAGGAACAAGGTGCGTGTATCGCGTAAGCGCGGCAAGGTATTCGGACTTTTCCACAAGCACTGATTTAAACCTGCCCTGAAAGAGGTGTCCCTTCCTGTTGTAGCGGCCGTTAAAATACTTAGTATACGTGGAATTGAGCACATGCATGATTTCAGAGATAGTCGTGCCCGGCGGGATCTCTATGATAAGATGGATAAAGGCGGGCATCAGGATATACGCGAAGAGCTTAAAACCGTACTGCCCCTTATACCTTGATAAGAGCTCCAGGTATTGGGCACGGTCTATATCGTCTTTAAATAACGCCTCCGCGTGATCTCCGCGGGTAGTGACAAAATAAAGACCGCCTTCTATGTGTATACGCGGTTTCCTTCCCATCGTAATAAAGAATATACTACTCCGCTCCTTTTGTCAAGGGGACGTTTCTCTTTCCCCTAATTATATACCATTAAACCAGTTACGACTTGCCATTTTCCACATTGATGATTTTCATATAGCTGTTTAAAAAAAATTAATTTTTTTGTAATAAATTTGCCCCTTTTTACGTCTACTTATATAAAGGGGATAATGATCGAAGTCCGACTTCACTCATTCAAAAATGGAGGTGAATAATGGCAAGGCCAAAGATAGCAACTGGCAGCGTTTATCATATTTACAATAGAGGTGTGGAGAAGCGCAATATATTTATGGACGACTCTAATTACTTCCGCTTCATCCACGATCTTTTTGAATTTAATAATGAGGACCCAGCAATAAACCTTGGAAGAATGATTGAAGTCCGACTTCACTCATTTCTTCCGGAAAAGCCCAGAAGGAGACTATTAGTAGATATTCTTGCCTTCTGCCTAATGCCTAATCATTTCCATCTGTTGTTAAGGCAAAGGGTTGAGAATGGAATTAGTAAATTTATGCAAAAATTAGGGACAGGGTATACAAATTATTTTAATATCAAATTTAAAAGAGATGGGGTTCTTTTACAAGGTAAATATAAGGCAAAATTAGTAGAAGAAGAGGCGCATTTTATATATTTGCCTCACTACATTCATCTTAATCCGCTGGATTTAGCAGACATTCAATGGCGCAAAGGAAAAATTAAAAATGTCGAAAAAGCGTTAAAATTCCTAATCTCTTATCGATGGAGTTCCTACTTAGATTACATAGGGATAAGAAATCTTCCTTCCTTGACGCAAAGAAGATTTCTCTTGGACCTCTTTGACGAACAAGGTGGATACAAAGAGTCTCTGATCCGCTGGATCAAAATGATAAAATTGGATGATCTTAAAAAGACCTTAATTGATTGAAGTCCGACTTCAATCAATTTGCTTGTCTCTGTTTTTGCAGG
>JADHWH010000030.1 GCA_016783555.1 Candidatus Omnitrophota bacterium
TTGGGGTCGTTAGGGTCAGGGTATGAGTCGCATTTGGAGCAGTCTATCTTTACACGGGGGTCTTCTATAATACCCGATGTCCCGAGGGTGCCCTTAATCCAGTCAGTGCCAGCGGCATTTCTTAGCCACAGTCTATTATTTCTGGAGTCGTAATAGACCCAGAGCTGGCGGTCGCTTCCACCCTCAGTATAACCTAATGTAAAGTGTATTGCCGCTATATCGCCGTAGCCGTTTCTATCGGTAGCGGTGACGGTAAAGACCTCTTCTGCGCCGACTTCTGATGAGCCGCTTGGAGGGGTAATTGTGCCTGCGCGGGGCCGGAGATTTACAACCTCTGCCGTTACATCAAAGGCGGCATTGTTATCTGCCCAGGCCCAGCCTGTAGCCAGGATTATGGAAACGAATGCCATTAAAAAAATTCTCTTCAAATAGCACCCTTATCTCTTCTTGCCTTCTCCTGCACCTAAAAGTTGCAGCTTAATTTATTATACTCTCCCTCACCGGGTTTTGCAAGCTGTAGCTGTAGTTCAGTACTAGTTTGTTTCATCCTAACATTATGTTAACTTTTTGGTTATGCTTCTATATAAGCAAATTATGTAATGTCTTCTATTGCAATCGGTTACAATTTAAAAGATCTAGTACTGGGCTACAACTGCTATTAAAAAACGCAAACTCTCAGAGATATTTTTAATATTTTCATCTGATAAAAATTATATCATTCGAGGAATTTATGTCAATAACAATAACCACGTTTTGACATTTCTAACTTTAAGTTACCATCGACTAGCGTAATACCTTGATTTTGAAGGTCTTGCGGTGGATTGGTGATAAGCCGTGTTTAACTATCCTCTTCATATGGGTCTTTGTGCCGTAGCCTTTATGGAGGTCAAATCTGTATTTAGGATATATGGAATGGTATGTCATCATCAGCGTATCGCGTGTTACTTTAGCTATAATGGAAGCGGCCGCTATTGAAAGTGACTTTGAATCGCCTCTTATTATATGTTTCTGCGGGTAAGGGAGATTGAGCTTGATTCTGCCGTCTATAAGGAGAAAATCGGGCTTTATGCCCAGATTCATTACGGCCTTCTCCATGGCAAGGATTGTAGCGCGCCTGATATTCATCGCATCTACAACATCCTCCCCTGCCATGCCTATTCCTATGATGGCGTTATTGAGTATCTCTGAGTAGGCGAGATTTCGTTTCTTGGGAGAGAGTTGTTTTGAGTCGTTTATCTCATGGATAAAGTTGAGGTCGGTGATTATGACTGCGGAGGCGACAACAGGCCCGGCAAGGGGGCCTCTGCCTACTTCATCAATTCCGGCTATAAGCTCAAACCCCTTCTTCCTTGCCCTCTTTTCGTGATGGAGCATCCGGCGGAGTCTCGCTTTTGCCGAATATATCTTCCCCTTCAATCTTGGTCTTCTTGCCAATCTTGCCTCTTAAGTAGTAAAGCTTTGCCCTTCTGACATCGCCCCTTTTGGTAACGACAATCTTCTCTAAATTGGGTGAATGAAGCGGGAATGTTCTTTCTACGCCTTCCCCGTAAGAAACCTTGCGGACTGTAAATGCCTTGCTAATGCCAGCGCCCCTCTTTCTGATGACAACACCCTCAAAGACCTGGATTCGCTTCTTGCCTTCTTCGACAATCTTCACGTGGACATCTACGGTATCGCCTACTTTAAATTTGGGGATTTCCTTCTTCATGTACTCTTTCTCGAAATTCCGAATCGCTTCTTGCCTGTTCATGATCAATTACCTCCTGATAAATCAGGGCGTCTCTTCTTTGTCCGCCTGACTGCTTCTTCTTTGCGCCAGCTTTCAATCTGGCTGTGGTTTCCGCTTAATAGAACCTTGGGGACCTTCATTCTTCTGTATTCAGCAGGCCGCGTATAATGCGGATATTCTAAAAGACCTTTTTCGAAAGATTCGAACCGCGCTGAATCCTTGTGGCCCAGCACATTCGGGATCAGTCTTATTACGCTGTCTATCAATACCATAGCCGGCAATTCGCCGCCTGTCAAGACATAATCGCCTATTGAGATTTCATCGGTGGCTAAATGCCTCCGCACCCTCTCATCCACGCCTTCATAATGTCCGCATATAAGGATGAGGTGTTTATATTTGGACAATCTTTTCGCTGATTTCTGGTCGAGCTTTTTACCTTGAGGGGTTAATAAGACTATTCTTGTCTTGGGATTGCTTCGTCGTCCCGCTTCGCCACGGCAGCATTTGCGAAGCGGGACTCCTCGCAATGACGCAATTGCCTCAAAGATAGGCTCCGGCTTCATAACCATGCCTGCGCCGCCGCCGAACGGCTTGTCGTCTACGGTCCTGTGCTTATCGCAAGTCCAATCTCTGAGATTGTGCGCCGTTATGCTCACCCGCCCTGACTTCTGGGCCCTCTTTATGATGGACTCGTTGAGCACATAATCGAACATTTTCGGAAATAGGGTTATTATGTCTATCTTCATCTTAGATTGCGTTTAAAACTTACACGCCGACTTTTTTTAAGAGGGATTTTACGACGACTGAAGGTTTTGCTCCCACATCAAGCCAGTACTTCACCCGTTCTTTGTCAACCTTTATTACTGCCGGGTCTTTTCTGGGGTCATAGTATCCCAACTCTTCGATAAAACGGCCGTCACGCGGGCTCCTTGAATCTGTTACAACTACCCTATGGACCACCCGTTTTGTCGTTCCGATTCTCTTCAACCTTATCACTACTGCCATTCTTGCCTCCGTATGTTATTCGTGTTCGCGCCAGATCTTCGCGCCTAAAGAGACCAGCTTCTTCTCAATCTTCTCGTATCCTCTATCCAGATGATAGATACGTGAAATCTCAGTCTTTCCCTTAGCCACAAGGCCCGCCAATACAAGCGCCGCGCTCGCTCTCAAATCAGACGCCATAACGCGTGCGCCGCTAGGCCTTTTCTTCATGCCTTTAACTATAGCCGTAGGGCCTTCGAGCTTAATATCGACGCCCATTCTGTTTAACTCGCTTATATGTATGAACCTCTCGGGATAAATCTTCTCGGTCACGACGCTTATGCCTTCCGTAACCGCCATCAGGCTCATCATCTGCGCCTGCAGGTCTGTCGGAAAGCCGGGATAAGGAAGCGTCGTTATGTCCATAGGCCTTAAGGGCTTCTTATATTTAACTTTAATTGTATTCTTCGATGTATCTATAGAAAGACCTGACTCCCTCAGCTTATCTATGACGCAGTTTAAGTGGTCGGGTCTTGCGTTCTTGATCGTTATATCGCCTCTTGTGATGCCGGAGGCGATAATAAACGTGCCAGTCTCTATCCTGTCGGGTATCACATGGTGCGTAACGCCTTTTAAGCTCTTTACGCCTTCTATCTCTATCCTGTGAGTCGCAATGTTTTCTATTTTAGCACCCATCTTTTTAAGAAAATGCGCCAGGTCTACAATTTCAGGCTCGCAGGCGGCATTCTCTATGACGGTCCTTCCCCTGGCCAGCGTCGCGGCCATCATTACGTTGGCCGTCGCAAGGACGCTCGATCCGAAATGCCCGCCAAGATAGACGTGGTTTCCGCGCAGCCTCTTCGATTCGGCGACTATATACCCTTCCTTAACATCCAGCCGCGCCCCGAGAGACTTTATGCCTTTTAAATGGAGGTCGATGGGCCTCGGCCCTATTACGCATCCCCCCGGAAAGGATACCTCCGCCCTCTTCATCTTCGCAAGAAGCGGGCCTAATACGCAGACAGAGGCGCGCATGGTGCTCACGAGCTCATACGGCGCCGTAAAGTTACGCCGCGTGGTCGGCTTCACCGTTATAACGCCGTCTTTCATCGCCGTATCGATACCGAGCGCGCGCATAATCTTCAGCATCGTAAATACGTCTCCCAGCGAAGGGACGTTCTTTATAACGCATTTATCATCCGTAAGCAGTGTCGCCGCCAGTATCGGAAGGCACGAATTCTTCGCCCCGCTTATCGTAACCGTGCCTTTTAATGGCTTTGCGCCTTCTATTATGAGCTTATCCATTCTTTGCCTTTATCACCCTGTCTATGCCCGAGGAGTCTTTAAATATTTCTATATCTTTAAATCGTGCCTCTTCTAACAATCTTTTTACGTAAAATGACTGGTTATAACCTATCTCCATTATTAAGCAGCCTGGCCCTTTTAAAAATCCGGGCGCATCGGCGATGATCCTCCTGTAAAAGTCCAATCCGTCCTCCCCGCCGTCAAGGGCCATCCTCGGCTCATCCTTGACGCAATCGCTAAGGGTTGCTATCTCCCACGTCGATACATACGGCGGATTAGAAACGATGATGTCGAATTTTCGCGCGCGCGCTAAACTGCTGAAGATGTCGCTCGTTACGAATTCAATCTTGTCTAAAACCCCGAACTTCTCCGCATTCTTCCCGGCAACAGCCAGCGCCTCTTCTGACTTATCAAGAGCAACTATTTTACAGTCTCTTCTTATCTTTGTCAATGGTATGGCTATGTTTCCGGTACCGGTGCCGATATCAAGAATGTGGAGAGGTGAATCGGCCTGCAATTCCTGCATAACGCCGAGGCAGACTTCTACCAAGAGTTCCGTCTCCGGCCGCGGTATAAATGTCTCTTTTGTCGTATGTAAGTCCAATCCTAAAAAATCCGTCATCTCTTTCCCAGTTTCACCTTTCTGTCTGCTTCCTTCAGGGCGTCTATGATTTCGTCTATCTCGCCTTCCATCACAAGCTCAAGTTTATGGATAGTAAAGCCTATTCGGTGGTCTGTGACGCGTCTGCCCGGATAATTATAAGTCCTTATCTTCTCGCTCCTGTCTCCCGAGCCCACCTGCTTCTTCCTGTCTTTAGAGATCTTATCATGCTGCTCCTGTTTATATTTGTCCAAAACCCTGGCGCGCAGGACCTTCATGCCCTTCGCCTTATTCTTATGCTGTGAGCGTTCATCCTGGCAGCTTACGACTACGCCGGTCGGCAGATGCGTAATCCTCACCGCCGAGTCGGTCACATTCACGTGCTGCCCGCCGCGGCCGCCTGCCCTGAAGACGTCTATTCTTAAATCAGAGGGGTTTATATCGACATCGACTTCTTCTGCCTCAGGTAATACGGCGACGGTGACCGCGGAAGTGTGAATCCTCCCCGATGCCTCTGTCTCCGGGACCCGCTGCACCCTGTGTGTACCGCTTTCGTACTTCATCTTCCTGTAGACGCCCTGGCCGGATATAGAAAATATTACTTCCTTAAACCCGCCTTTCTCCGTAACACTGCTCGATATAGTCTCTATCTTCCAGCCCTGCTTTGATGCGTATTTCGAATAGAGCCTGAATAGATCCGCCGCAAAGAGCCCCGCTTCCACGCCGCCCGTGCCTGCCCTTATTTCCATTATGACATTCCGGTCGGCATACTCGTCTTCCTCTAAGAACGATTCTTCCAGCTTGGACGTCAAGCTCTCGAGCTTCTTTTTTAAATCCTCCCTCTCTTTCCTGGCCAACTCGATATACTCTTTGTCGTGGCCCTCTTCGCCGAGGTCCTTTTCTATCGCATCCAATTCATCGGAAAGCTTGAGATATTCGCTGTATCGGTTTACGATGCCGGAGAGCCTCGAGAGCTCCTTGGCGTACTTCTGATAAAGGATGTTATTCTGTATCACCTTCGGGTCAGAGATAAGCCTCTGGAGCTCATCGTAACGGTCTTTCTTCTCTTTTAACTTTTCGAACATATTTTATGATTCTTCTTTCTTCTCTGTCTGGCCTTCGACCTCTTTCTTCTCCTGTTTCTCCTGCTTCCCCCGCTTCTCTCGCTTAGGCTTGGGTTCTGCCTTCTTGGCGAAACGCTTCTTGAATTTTTCGACCCTGCCCGCGGTGTCTATCAGCTTCTGCTTGCCGGTGAAGAATGGGTGGCACTTCGAACATATTTCAATTCTCATGTTCTGTTTGGTAGACCTTGTATGCACTACCTCCCCGCATGCGCAGGTTATCGTCGTCTCTTTGTATTCGGGATGAATCTTATCTTTCATTCCTTCCTCCTCTTTATTTTATGTTGTTGAGCATCATCAGGAATTCCGCGTTTGTCTTGGTCTTTTTCAGCTTCTCCTTAAGAAGCTCCATCGCCTCAACGGTATTCAATTCATTCAGCGCCTTTCTCATAAGCCATATGCGCTTAAGTTCGTCTTCGTGTACAAGCAGCTCCTCTTTTCTTGTGTTTGAGCGCTTTATATCGATCGCGGGATAGATCCTCTTCTGGAAGAGGGTTCTGTCAAGCTGGAGCTCCATGTTGCCCGTCCCCTTAAACTCCTCAAATATGACCTCATCCATCCTGCTTCCTGTGTCTACAAGAGCCGTAGCTATTATGGTGAGGCTGCCTCCCTCCTCTATATTGCGGGCCGCCCCGAAGAACCTTTTAGGCTTTTGCAGCGCGTTGGAATCGACGCCGCCTGATAAAATCTTTCCCGAATGCGGCATAACGGCGTTATACGCGCGGGCGAGCCTTGTTATGCTGTCTAGGAGAATCACAACGTCCTTCTTATGCTCAACGAGCCTCTTTGCCTTCTCGAGGACAACCTCCGCCACCTGGATATGCCTTTCGCCAGGCTCATCGAAGGTCGAGCTTATGACCTCGCCTTTTACCGACCGCTGCATATCCGTAACCTCCTCGGGCCTCTCGTCAATCAGAAGCACTATAGGTATCACATCGGGATAATTCGTTGTAATAGAGTTTGTGATCTTCTGAAGTAATATGGTCTTTCCGCTGTACGGCGGCGCCACGATCATCGCCCTCTGGCCCTTGCCTATCGGCGTCAAAAGGTCTATCACCCTCGTCGATAACTCGTCGGGTGAGACCTCCAGAAGAAACCTCTCATTCGGATAAAGCGGGGTCAGGTTATCAAAGAACGTCTTGTCTTTTGCCTTCTCGGGGTCCTCAAAGTTTACCCCCTCTACTTTAAGCATGGCAAAGTACCTCTCGCCCTCTTTTGGCGGGCGTATCTGGCCGCTTACTGTATCGCCTGTCTTTAAGCTGAATTTTCTTATCTGGGAAGGCGATATATAGATATCATCCGGCGACGGCAGATAATTATAGTTTATGGACCTCAAAAACCCAAAGCCGTCCTGCAGTATCTCAAGAACGCCCTTGCCGAATATAAGCCCCTCCTTCGCCGCCTGGGCCTGGAGGATCTTAAAGATCAGCTCCTGCTTCCTGATGACGCTAGCGTCCTCTATCTTCAGGGTGCGGGCAATCTTATTTAACTCCGTCATCTTCATCTCTTTAAGCTTCGATATATCGTGCTTCTCCGTGCGTTTAGTCTTTGTTCCTTCTTGCGCCATGTCTTATCTCCCTCCATGCTTTTTCAACCATCTTTCTGGTTGAGTTAAACGAACCGTTATTATCTATTATAAAGTCAGCCAGACGCATCTTTTTTGAAAGCGGCATCTGGTTTCTGATCCTCCTTGAAATCTCCTGCCTCTTAAGCCCGTGCTTCTTAAGGCACCTTCTTATCTCTGTATTTTTATCCGCCGTAACAACCACGAGCTTATCTACTGCCTTGAGAAGCCCCGCCTCTATTAGAAGGGGGACATCCAGGACAAAGTATCTCTGCAAATCCACTCCTCCGGAACGGCTTTTTTTAATTATCTCTTTTATCCTTTTTATGACTTCCGGGTGGATTACGCTGATTAGAAGATTAAGCTTCTTTTTATCCTTAAATACTACCCGGCCGAGCCTCTTTCTGTCTATACGTCCGTTCCCTGACAATATCGATCTGCCGAATAAGGATATGACCTTCTTGTAGCCGGCGCCTCCCGGCATAATCACATCATGGGCAATCCTGTCCGCATCCAATACAACCGCCCCGAGCCTGCCGAACATCCTGCATACGGTAGACTTTCCGGTTCCGAATCCGCCTGTCACGCCGATTATAAGCGCCTTACTCATCCAAGCTCCTTTGCCCCTCACCCTATCCCTCTCCCCGCTTCGCGGGGAGAGGGAATCGTGCTATCCAAGCTCCTTCAAGTCGAGCCAGTTATTTCCGACGGAGATATTTGTCTTTATCGGGACCTTGAGCTCCACTACATTCTCCATCTTCTCTTTTACTATTTTTTTGACCTTCTTAAGCTCTGTCTTCAAAACCTCGAACACCAGCTCATCGTGGACCTGCAGTATCATGCTGCTCTTTAACGTCTTTTTGCCAAGCTCGTTATATATATCTATCATCGCCACCTTTATAATGTCGGCGGCAGAGCCCTGTATAGGGGTGTTTATCGCGGTCCTCTCCGCAAACTGCCTGAGCCTTATGTTTTCACTTCTTATATCGGGTATGAATCTCTTCCTCTTCATAAGCGTCGTCACATACCCCGCCCCCCTCGCCTCTTCAATAGTATCTTCCATGTAGAGCTTGACATCCGGATATCTCTCAAAATACGCGTCTATAAACTCCTGCGCCTTGGCGGGATCTATCTTTAAGCTCCGCGAAAGCCCGTACGCGCTCATCCCGTAGACTATGCCGAAGTTTACCGTCTTGGCCTGCATCCTCATTTCAGGGGTCACCTTCTCCTCCGGGATGTCATTTACCAGCGAGGCCGTAAAGATATGGATATCCAGATCTTTCTTGAATGCGTCTATGAGCCTCTTGTCTCCCGAAAGGTGCGCCAGTATTCGAAGCTCTATCTGGGAATAGTCCGAAGAGAGCAGTATGTATTCATCAGACTCCGGGATAAACGCCTGCCTTATTCTTTTGCCCATCTCGCGCTTTATCGGTATATTCTGCAGATTCGGCTGGCTGGATGAGAGCCTGCCCGTAGCCGTGATGGTCTGATTAAATGAGGTATGGAGCCTCTCTGTCTTAGGGCTTAAGAGCTTCGGCAGGTTGTCTATATAAGTGGATTTAAGCTTCGCGAGCTCTCTGTATTCAAGGATCGCGGCGGGCAGTGTATGCTCCGCGGCAAGCTTTCGCAAGACCTCCTCATCGGTTGAGATGCCGGTCTTTGTCCTCTTTATAACAGGTAAGCCCAATTTCTCAAAGAGTATTTCTGAAAGCTGTTTCGGGGAATTTATGTTAAATTCGAATCCGCTTATCTTGTATATATCAGAGACGCGAGAATTAAGCGTCTTATCCATCTCACTCGACATCTTGCCGAGCAGCCCCACATCTAAGGCGACCCCCTTAAGCTCCATCGCGCTTAAGACGTCTATAAGAGGTATCTCTATCTCATAGAAGAGCTCGTCGAGCTCCTGCTCGCTAAGTCTCTTCTCCAATATATTCTTCAGCCTGAATGTCACGTCGCTGTCCTCGCAGCAGTACCGCGACACCCTCTCCACCTCAACCTCATCCATCGTAATCGCTTTCTTACCCTTCCCTATAAGGTCTGATATCGGCGTCATCTTATGGCCCAGGTATTCGATGGCTATATCGCCCAGGCTGTGATTAAGCTTCGACGGATTTAAAAGATACGAAGCCACCATCGTATCAAACGCTATGCCCTTTAAGTCTATGCCGTAATTAAGAAGCACGAGCTTCTCATATTTAATATTCTGTCCGATCTTCCTTACCTTCTCATCCTCAAAAAAATCTTTAAGCTCCCTTAAGACATAATCTCTGTCAAGTGTATCCGCGCTCTTGTTCTCGAGAGGTATATAATGCGCCTCTTTCTCCTTCCAGCAAAACGATACCCCCACCAGTCTCGCCTCTATCGGGTTGGAGCTTGTGGTCTCGAAATCGAGCGCCGTCTCCTTCTCTTTTTTAAGCGCGCTTAAAAATTTCTTAAATTCATCTTTTGTAAAGATTGTCTTATAATCGGCCACCCATTCGTCTTCGTGCATAACGTCCATTAAGAGGCTCTTAAATTCCAACTCCCTGAAAAGCTCCGTAAGCCTCTCCGTATCGGGATTGCCGTACAATAGCTTCTCGAGTGAGAATTCTATCGGGACGTCGGCATCGAGTATCGCCAATTCCCTGCTCTGGCGCGCGTCCTCTTCGTGTTTCTCGAGTATCTTCCGCCAGCCTTCGCGCTTCACCTTTTTTAAGTTTTTATAGAGGTTATCGATAGAGCCGAATTCTTTTACAAGCTCCGAGGCGGCGACCTCTCCTATGCCGGGCACGCCCTTGTAATTATCGGACTGGTCACCCATAAGCGCCATGAGGTCAACTATATTTTCGGGGCCGACGCCGTATCTCTCTTTTACCTTCGCCTCGTCATATACAAGGCCTTCTTTATGGGTATTACAAACCACTATATGCGGACCGACAAGCTGAAGGATATCCTTATCCCCCGTCATGATGCTCGTATCGACGGACTTTGCGGCCGCTCTCTTTGAGATGGTGGCGATTATATCGTCTGCCTCGTAGCCCTCCTTCTCAAACATGGGGATACCGTAGGCCCTGACTATATCCTTTATTATCGGCATCTGCGCCGACAGGTCATCCGGCATGGGCTTTCTCGTTATCTTATAAGTCTCTAATCTTTTGTGCCGGAATGTGGGGGCCTTCGTATCGAACGCGATACAGAGATAATCAGGGCTTTCATCCTTTATAATCTTATTGAGCATGGTCACAAAGCCATAGACCGCGTTCGTGGGCTGGCCCTTGGAATTGCTCAGGCTCCTTATCGCGTAATACGCGCGGTAACAGAATGCGTTCCCGTCAATCAAAAATAATCTCTTCTTACTCATATGGATAACTTATCGATCTCTTTGCGGATCCGGTCCAGCGGAATTTTTCTTTTATCGGCGATCCTTTTACAATCCTCGTATTCGGGCACAACCTTCCTTATGCCGCCGGGGCCGCTTGAGACCTTTATCCTGACGTCCCCGTATTTTGTCCTGGCGCGTCTGGTAACCCTCTCAAGCTTACTGCGCCCCGCCTCATAATATCTTACGCCGATAGTCGTGCTCTCCCTAAATATCACCCGGGAGAGCTTATCGAGGTCGTCTTTCTTGGCTAATACCGTCAGCAAAACGCCGGGCCTAGTCTTCTTCATCTGCACAGGCACAAGATAGGCGTCGAGCGCCCCTTTATCAAAGAGCCTGTTTATAAGATATTCGTAATCGACGGGATTCATGTCGTCTATATTCGCCTCTAAGACAAATATGCTGTCATGGAGAAACGCTTCTTTAGTCTCGCCTATCATGACCCTGAGGCAGTTAGGCCTCTCTTTAAATTCATACGTGCCCGCCCCGTAACCTATTCTTTTAAGCCTCATAGGGGGAAGCTCCTCAAACCTGTCGACCACGCTGTTTAAAATAGCGGCGCCGGTCGGCGTTACAAGTTCCGACTTTATCCCTGAGTGGACAAGCGGCTTATTCTCAAGTAAGGTAAGCGCCGCAGGCGCAGGTATCGGCAGTATGCCGCCTTTCGTCGCGATGGTCGTTTGGCCGCCTACGCTGACTGCGGAGGAATATACCTTCCCGATATTTAAAATCTTAAGCGCCGCGACGGCCCCTGATATATCTACAATAGAGTCGATATCGCCTACTTCGTGAAAATGGAGATCCCTCGTCTTCCTGCCGTGAACCCTTCCTTCGGCTTGAGCGAGGCTTCGAAATATGCCCGATATCTTATCCTTTGCGGCCTTATCAAGCCTGGACCTTCGGATTATATCTAAAATATTTTTTAAAGAGCGCCTCTTATCGCGCCTATCCTTTATCTCGACATCAAATTTTGTGGCGGATATCCCGCCGCGCCGCACCCGCCTTGCCTTAATGGCGTATCCCTTCAATCCCAAAAGCGACAATTCGCGTCTTAATAAAACGAGGTCAAGCCCCGCGTCTATTAATGCGCCGAGAAACATATCTCCGCTTATTCCACTGTAGCAATCGAGGTATAGTACCCTCATCTAAAGCTATCCTCCTAAATACTTACACCTACGGGGTGTCAGTGTTTTATGGTTACATATGGTTAATTAAGCTCGCGAGGTATCCCGCGCCGAAGCCATTGTCGATATTCACCACGCCTATTCCCGGTGAACAGCTGTTTAACATAGTAAGAAGCGGCGCTATGCCCTTAAAATTTGCCCCGTAACCGACGCTTGTGGGCACCGCTATAACGGGTTTCGATACGAGCCCGCTTACAACACTCGCAAGGGCGCCTTCCATGCCGGCAATTACCACAATAACGTTTGCCTCTAAAAGCCTCTTTTTATTACCGAGCAGCCTGTGTATCCCGGCCACGCCGACGTCAGAGAGGATAGAGACGCTGTTTCCCATAAGCGACAGCGTAAGCCTGGCCTCTTCAGCTATAGGCAGGTCGGAAGTCCCTCCTGTCACTATCAGGACCCTCTTCTTGCCCTTCGGCTTTATGCCTCCCTGATATATCATACGGGCAAGTCTGTTGTATAGAAGTCCCTTATAGTTTTTTTTCAGGCCCTTAAACAATCTTTCACTTGCGTGGCTGAGGATCAGTGCCTTATTCTTTCCGTATACGGCCTTTAATATACCCTCAACCTGCTGGGGGGTCTTCTTCCTGCAGAAGATTACCTCCGGAAATCCCCTCCTTATCATCCTGTGGCTGTCTATCTTCGCGAATCCTATATCTTTATATGGCAGGTCGCATAGTATCCCGTACGCCTCTTTTACGGATATGCTTTTTGAGCTAAGTCTCTTAAGCAGCCTCTTTATAGAACTCCTGTCATACATATATATTCAGCGCCGGTTTAATGTTATTTATTGGAACAAAATTTTCATGCGGATTCTGCTTCGCCTTACAGGAATAAGACGCTGGTATAGGCTTCGCAGGAATTATCTATGGAATCTTGGTCTAGGTGGCTGTCATCAGCACAACCGCTATTAAAATGATAATGATTGAAAGGATGTAAAAATCATTAAAATACAAAAAATCTCTAACCCCGTCAAAGCTGGAATAGACGGCTTCGGTATCCCCGGGAGAGACGCCTGTCTCGTCTTTTCTGTACAAGGCCGTCCTCGCAATGTCAAGCTGGCTCCTTTTGAACCTTAGGAAGGTCCCGCCTATTTTATAGGCGGGCAATTTACCCGTGTCGACCAATTCTTTTATCTTTCTCTCTCCTATGCCTAAAAACTCCGCTGCCTCACGTATATTTAAAAGGTGTTCATACATAATAAAATCAGCCAATCCTCTCGTTCGTGATCCACTCGTCTAACCTCGTCCTCTCAAATTTCCATGTATCCTTATCTTTAACCGCCGGCAGTTTTCCTTCTCGCGCCCAGCTTAAGATTAGAGATGTATCTACCTCCAAATACTTCGCCACCTCATCCGCCGAAAGGATATCCTTGTTGGGCATATTCTTCGCCTCTTTGCTCTTAAGCATGCGGCATTTTCCTTCGAATATCGATCCGTCCTCAATGCTCAGCGCGGGAGTCTTCATATCGCCTATTACCCTGGAGGGGGCTACTAATTTAAGGGTCTTCGACGCATCTATGTTTCCCTGCACGCTTCCGGCCACCACTATGGCCTCGCCTTTTATATCGGCCTTTACAACGGCGTTCTCCCCTATTGTCAGACTGCCCTTTGTGTCTAGGACACCTTCGAATGTACCGTTAATCCTTAAGTTTACGGGGTCCTTAAAGACCATATTTCCCTGCATGCTGGCATCGACATCCAACATCTTCTCTTCCTTCTCTTTCCTTCGTATAGCCATTTTTCCCTCCTTTTATTCTTCTACATCCAACGTGCTTTCGCCCTTGCCCATGTATTTCTTTGCGAACCAGCCCAGGACCGCCAGCGTAATTATCATGGCGACTGCGGCGTAAATAGCCGCTTTATAGAATCCGACTCCAAGCGCCAGGCCTACGCCGGCAACTCCCCATAGGCTCGCAGCGGTAGTCAATCCTAAAACCGATGCCCGCGCGCGCATTATGGTGCCTGCGCCGAGGAAGCCTATGCCGGTTACGATACCGGCGGCAACCCTGGCAGGGTCGCAATTATGGTTAAGACCACCGTAATTCAGGGCTATATAAATCGAGGTTAAAGCGATTAAAGCGGATCCTACACAGACTAAGATGTGCGTCCTTAGGCCCGCGGCTCTTCCCTGAGCTTCTCTTTCGAAGCCTATTATTCCGCCTATTAAGACCGCCAACCCCAGCCTCATTATTATATCTATATCAGACATTATTATATAGTAATTATAACATAACACCAAATTATATCAAGCCGAAATTTAAAATATGTAACGACGGCGGGTCTACAGAAATTTTTGCGGGTGGCATTTGGCGGGCGCCCAAATTTTGCAGCTGGGGATGGGGGCTGGGAGGCCCCATCCCTTTTCCAATCTATTGGCATGCCCCAGCAAGAAATTTGGGCTGCCAAATGACAGGACCCGCAAAAATTTCACCCCCGCCAGCGCTAGCTTCTCTTTTTATATAAGGCCTCGCCAAGACCCCCTATCATAGCAGCATTATCCAGGCAGAGCTTTAACGGAGGAGAAGATACCCTTATAGACCACTTCTCCGCTTCCTGCGTTAATCGGTCCCTTAAACGGACATTGGCGCTTACGCCCCCTCCTATTACAAGGGTGCTTATCTTACTCTTCCTGCACGCAAGAAGGGCGTTATCCACTATCATGTCGCATACCGCCTCCTGAAAACCGGCGCATATGTCGTTTATAACCGCCTCGTTAAGACCGGAGCTTTTATGTCTATTCACATAATAAAGCACCGCCGTCTTTATGCCGCTGAAACTGAAATCGAGCGAGCCCTTCTTTATGAAAGACCGCGGAAATCTTATCTTGCCTGCGTCCCCTGATAGCGCCCGCTTCTCAATGATAGGTCCGCCGGGATAACCGAGCCCCAGAATCTTCGCTACCTTATCGAAGGCCTCGCCCGCCGCGTCGTCCTGGGTGCGGCCTAAGACCTTCTGCTTATCTATATCATCCATAAGCATAATCGACGTATGTCCGCCTGAGACTACAAGGCCTATGACAGGAAACGAGATATCTCTATAGCACATGTAGTTGGCGTATAAGTGCGCTATCAAATGGTCGACCTCTATCAAAGGCACAGAGAGAGAAAAACTCAAGGCCTTTGCCATTGAGACGCCTACAAGCAGAGACCCGACAAGCCCCGGCTCTTTTGTAACGGCTACAAGCTCAATATCTTTTAAGGTAATACCCGCCGTCTTTAAAGATTTTTTTAAAACAGGATTTATATATTCAAGGTGGAAGCGCGATGCTATCTCGGGAACCACGCCCCCGTATTTTGAATGCAGGTGCACGCTTGATGTGACAATATTGGAAAGGACATCGTTTCCGTTTGTTACGGATACGGATGTCTCATCGCACGATGTCTCAATGCCCAATGTATACATTATTCGGTCAGTTCCGATAAAAAGACGAACTCTACGCCCATCTTATCAAGCTCGGGCAGCATCTCTCTTATCGCCGCTATGGTAAGGGGCCGATCGTGGCCGATGCCTATCGCCCAGTCTGTGGCGAGCGCCTGCCTCGCAAGCTCCTTAATCTGGCCTGTTATGTATTCCGCGTCCGCTTCATTATCGAGAAATACAGACCGTTTTGCAAACTTAAGTCCTATCTTCTTACATAAATATCTGCATACGGATTTATTGGTAACCAGGCTGTCCAGAAAATAAAGATTGTCCTTCCTCATCCTATCAAATATCAAGGACATCACCCTCTCATCCTCGGTAGCCTTCGAGCCCATATGGCTCGATATGCCTTTAAGCCCCGGCACGCTCGCGATGGCCCTCTCTAGATTATTCAGTATCTCTTCTTCCGTCATGGTCGTCATAATAGTGCTTCTTTCGAGAGGTTTTGTCTCGTAGGGCTCTAACGGAAGATGGAGTATATGCTCAATTCCTCTATTCCCGGCCGCCCTTGCTATCGCCTTGGAAAAGGTAAGGTTCGGCAGAATAGAGAGCGTAATCGGCACGCCAAGCTCCCAGACCTCCTCTAAATTATTCAGATTATAACCGAAGTCGTCCAGGACAATGGCCAGTCTTGCCTTATATCGGGGTGTTTCCGGCTTAAACTTTTCGGCATCTATGCGGACCTTTTTCGACTGCTCGATCCTATCCTGAATAAGCTCAAGGCGGTGACCAAGCTTACTTGATCTGTGCCAGAAGAACAGGGTAGTCACAAAAAGGAGAGCGATTACAGTAATGTAAAATATATTTTTCATTTCGAAGTTATCCACAACCGTAGGGCACCCTTAAGGGTGCCCTACATATTCATTTATTGTATATTCATTTTTTTGTAGACCTTGATGCCCTTTAGGATGTCTACCGCGCGCAATAGCTGATTGTCGTATTCCTTCTTATATCTCTTCTTCTCTTCTTTTGGTTCTTTCACTTCTTTTTTCTCTTTTTCAACCTTTTCGAAGACTTCCTCAATCTTCTTATCCGTCTCATCCTTCTTGCGCAATTCCCGATATTCCACTACTACGTCAGGCATTATTCCCTCGTCGCGGATAACCCGTCCGCTCGGCGTGAAATATTTAGCCGTGGTAAGCCGGAGCGCTGATTCATCCTTAAGAGGGATAACGGTCTGGACCGAGCCCTTTCCGAAGGTCTTTGTTCCCACTATTATGCCGCGTTTATTATCCTGTATGGCGCCGGCTACGATTTCGGAGGCGCTGGCGGAGCCGCCGTTTACGAGGACCACAAGGGGAAATGCGTTCTGCGGCTTCTCCTTCGCCCTGTAGGTCACCTCCATCTCTTTTGCGCGGCCCTTCGTTATCACTATATCTTTGTCTCTCTCTATAAACTTATCCGCTACTTTTACCGCGACATCGAGAAGTCCGCCCGGATTATTCCTGAGATCCAATATGAGGCTGTCCATCCCCTCGGACTTCAATTTCTTAAGGGCGTTTTCCATATCCCGGGGTGACCTCTCCTGGAATTCAGTGAGCCTTATATAACCTATATTATCCTCTAAAATCGTCACGCCTTTTATGCTCTCAATCTTTATCACCGCGCGCGTAACCTTGATATCGAATATCCTTCTCTCGTCTTCTCTTAATATGGTGAGGGTTACATCCGTGCCCGCCTTTCCCCTCAGCTTCTTTACGGCGTCTAATAATGTAATATCCTTCGTCGACTCTCCGTCAATCTTTACGATGCGGTCGCCCGGTTTAATGCCGGCCTTATGGGCGGGGGTATCCTCTAAGGGCGAGATTATCGTAAGGAGGCCGTCCTTTA
Source organism: Candidatus Omnitrophota bacterium (assembly GCA_016783555.1). Classification (GTDB taxonomy): domain Bacteria; phylum Omnitrophota; class Gorgyraeia; order JABMRJ01; family JABMRJ01; genus BS750m-G22. The sequence continues at coordinate 17,099 of JADHWH010000030.1, forward strand.
TGGATATCTCTATCCCCAATCCGCCGAATTCGCCCTTCGTCTCGACCTTTATCTCTTTAAAGCTGTCCGGATCCATAAATTGGCTGTATGGGTCAAGCGACGCGAGCATGCCCTTCAGCGCGCCGTAAATTAAATCCTTCGCCTTTACCTCATCCACGTAATTCTGCCTGATAAAGGTTAGGGCGTCGCTGAAGAGTTCGATCTCCTTATAGAGGAGGTCCTTGTCGGAGGATTTACCAAGCGCGCATACGCCGAATTGAGAAATAAGTATAGTAACGGCGAAGATTACACCGATAACCATCGCCGCGTATCTTCTCTTTTTTATATTCATAATTTGTCCATCCTTTCCCTTAATAAGTCATTTACCATCTTGGGATTTGCCTTGCCCTTTGTCGCCTTCATAACCTGCCCCACCAGAAAGGTCAAGACGTTTACCTTTCCGTTCTTGTAGTCAATAACAGGCTTGGGATTCGCCTTAATCACCTCATACAATATTTTATCAAGCTCACCCTTGTCTTTTATCTGCAAAAGCCCCTTGGACTCGACTATCTTTCGGGGATTCATCTTCGTCTCTACCATATCAGCCAAAAGCCCCTTTGCTATCTTTCCCGTAATGGAGCCTTCGTCTATCATCTTTATCATGTCGGCCAGGTCATTCGGCTTAATGCCAAGCTCTTTTATGGAAAGAGATCTCTTGTTCAGCTCGCCCTGGATGTCGCCGGTAATCCAATTCGCGACGACCTTCGCGTCCTTCTTGTAAATGCCGGCCGCATCCTCAAAATAGTCGGCCACTTCCTTCTCGTTTACCAATAAAGATGCCGCCGCCGGCGGCAATTTATAATCCTCTATAAAGCGCTCAAGCCTCCTCCGGGGAAGCTCGGGCAGGCCCTTTCTAATCGATTCGACTAATTCCTTATCTATAATAAAAGGGACCAGATCGGGTTCGGGAAAGTATCTATAATCGAACGCCTCCTCTTTAGTGCGCATAGGAGAGGTCCTGCCTTTAGCCTCATCCCATAATCTCGTCTCCTGCTTAATGGTCCCGCCTTCGTCCAGCACTTCGCCCTGCCTCTTAATCTCATATTGCAGGGCGTTCTTCACGCCCTTAAACGTATTCATGTTCTTAAGCTCTGTCTTTACCCCCAGCTCCACTTGGCCCTTTGGCCTTATGGAGATGTTCGCGTCGCAGCGAAGGCTCCCTTCCTCCATATTGCAGTCGGATACCTCCAGGTACTTTAGTATCGTCTTAAGCTGTGTAAGGTAATCATAGGCCTCCTCCGGGGAGGAGATATCCGGCTCGCTTACAATCTCAAGAAGCGGCATTCCGGTCCTGTTAAAATCCACAAGGCTTGCGTCTTCGTCTTCCATGTGTATAAGCTTTCCCGCATCCTCTTCAAGATGCACCCTCTTTATCCTTACAGTCCTCTCCTTGCCGTCAGTCAAGATCCCGAGCCGCCCGTTCGCCGCAAGCGGCAGATCATATTGCGATATCTGAAAATCCTTCGGAAGGTCCGGATAGAAATAATTCTTCCTGTCAAACTTCATCATCTTAGCCGTCCGGCAGTCAAGCGCCAGGCCGACTTTAATCGCGCGATGGAGCACCTCTCTGTTTAAGACGGGTAAGGCGCCGGGGAGCCCAAGACAGACGGGACAGGTCTTCGTATTGGCCTCTGCGCCGAATTTGGTGGAACATCCGCAGAATATTTTCGACTTTGTCGATAACTGCACATGCACCTCAAGGCCCATCACGGCTTCGTATCTCTCTTCTCTCATAGATTCGGCCTTCTTCCGCAAAGTTTCGAATTCTTTTCAAAGGTATACGCCACTCTGAGCAGTGTCTCTTCGTTGAAAGGCTTTGCGAGTATCTGCAGCCCGATGGGAAGATCGCCCTTCGTGAAACCGCATGGTATAGATATGCCGGGTATCCCGGCAAGGTTTGCCGGTATAGTAAATATGTCGGACAGATACATACTTATGGGATCATCTACCTTTTCGCCTATCTTAAACGCCGCCGTAGGCGCGGTCGGTGTTATTATGCAGTCAAAATCCTTAAAGATTTTATCGAAGTCTTCTTTTATCTTTGTCCTTACCCCAAGCGCCTTAAGATAATACGCGTCGTAATATCCGCTTGAGAGCACATACGTGCCCAGTATGATGCGGCGCTTTACCTCGCTGCCGAAACCGACAGAGCGGGTATTCTTATACATATCGATCAGGTTTCCGGGCTTCCGCAGGCCGTACTGGACGCCGTCAAATCTGGCCAGATTGGAGCTCGCCTCTGCCGGGGCTATAATATAGTAAGTGCCCACCGCGTATTCGGTATGGGGAAGCGATACCTCTTCATACTTCGCGCCCAGCCTCTCAAGGAGTTTTACGCTGTTTATGACTGATTCTTTAACCTCTCTGTCTATCCCTTCTATAAAATATTCCCTGGGGATACCGATCTTAATGCCCTTTACGTCGTTAACCAGAGACTTTGAGTAATCCGGCACCTTCATGTCAACAGACGTGGAATCTTTCGGGTCATATCCGGCTATCACGTTTAAAAGAAGGGCGCAGTCTCTTACGTCTTTTGTTATCGGCCCTATCTGGTCAAGTGATGAGGCAAAGGCGATAAGCCCGTACCTGGAGACCCTGCCGTATGTGGGTTTTAAGCCCACCACGCCGCAGAGGGAGGCGGGCTGTCTTATCGAGCCTCCGGTGTCGGATCCGAGCGCCATTGTGGCCTCGCCCGCGGCCACCGCGGCGGCGGATCCGCCGCTTGAGCCGCCCGGGATCCTGTCGAAATCCCACGGATTATTCGTCGGGCCGTAAGACGAAGTCTCGCAGGAAGAGCCGAAAGCAAACTCGTCCATGTTGGCCCGGCCCAAGAGTATCGCGCCTTCCTTTTTAAGCTTCTCTATAACCGTTGCGTCATAAGGCGGCCGGAAACCTTTCAATATCCTCGAGCCGCAGGTAACCTGGCGGCCTTCTATGCAGATATTGTCCTTAACGGCTACGGGTATGCCGAAAAGCTTTCCTGCTCTTTTATCTTTAGTCCTTCTTAATTCTTCTTTAACGTCATTACGGTCAAATGAGATAATAGCATTTACCCTGCTGTTTACCTCTTCTATGCGGTCAGAAATAGAGGCGGTAACCTCTACCGGCGTTGTCTCATCATTGCTGATAAAGCGCTTTATCTCGTGAGCTGTGAACCTATAGAAATCTTCCGGCATAATTACGCTTCCTCTATTACTTTTGGGACTTTGAAAAAGGAGTATTTTTTATCAGGGGCATTCGAAAGCGCCTTCTCGGCAGGCAGCGACTCCTTCACCTTGTCTTCGCGGAATACGTTCATTAACGGCAGTGGATGGGTCGTAGGGGGAGTATCCTTTGTATCTACCTTATTCAGCTTTTCAACAAAGGATATGATATCGCCAAGCTGGGAGGAGAAGTCGCTCGACTCTTTCTTCTCAAGCTTTATCCTCGCCAGGTTTGCTATATAATCAACATCAATATTTTTCTTCATTATATATGTAACCCCCGTTAGACCTCTTAAGGAAGCATAATTCACCCGCTCTAATAGATAGGAGGTCTAACGGGGTAAATTATTACATAATCATGACGAAAAGTCAATAATGGCATCCGCGATATTCGCGAACTCTTCAAGAGATAACACCTCGGCCCTTATCTTATCATCTATGCCCAGGCTCTTAAGGATATGCGCAATCTCGTCTTTCTTTAATCCCAGAATCTCCTTGTGTGAAAGTGAAGAAAGTATGGTCTTTCTCCTCTGTCCGAAAGACGCCCTTATGACCTTAAAGAGAGTCCCTTCGTCTTTGACTTCCGCCTTCGGCCTCGGCAGTATGCCCAGCCGCAACAAGGCGGAATCGACATCGGGCACCGGAAAGAAGGCGGTCCTTTTTATATCCATGAGGGTATCTATCCCGGAATAAAACTGCACAAAAAGACTGAGAGAACTATAATCCCTGCTATTCTCTTTAGCGGTCAAGCGCCGGGCAACTTCTTTCTGGACAATGATAAGGATCTCTTTTAAGCTTTTTTTGTGCGAGAAGAGATGCTGAATAATGGGGCTCGTGATATAATACGGCAGCGCCCCTACGGCGCTTATCCCGCCGCCTAAAGCGCTTATGTCGAACTTTAAAAAATCACCGTGTATGATATCGAGGTTTTTATATCCGGAGAGGATCTCTTTAGAGAGAGAGTAGATCTTCTTATCCTTCTCAACCGCATAGACGCGCCTGCATCTTCCGGCGAGAGGTTCCGTCAATGCCCCGAGACCCGGGCCTATCTCAAGGACTATATCATCGCCCCCAAGACCTGATAATCTCATGATCTTGTCTCTTATGTTTCTGTCGATGAGAAAATTCTGCCCTAAGCTCTTTTTTAGATAAAAGCCGTGCCGCTTCGCCAATTCCTTAATCTGAGTCTTCGTCAGCATATAACTCTATTCAAGCTTTGCGAACCAAGCGGCAGGCGAGCCTTATAGCCGCTATCATCCCGGAAGCGTCTGCCGCGTTCTTGCCGGCTATGTCATAAGCGGTTCCGTGCGCGGGCGAAGTCCTTACAAAGGGAAGCCCCAGCGTAACATTAACACATTCATCCCTTCCGAGCATCTTGACGGGTATCATCGCCTGATCGTGGTACATGGCTATAAGAGTGTCGAGCGAGCCGTTATAGAGAAGGTTGAACGCGCTGTCGGCAGGTATGGGGCCGCATATTCGCGGCGACTTCCGCCTCAGGTATTTCAGCGCAGGATATATCTTAAGCCTCTCCTCATTGCCCAATGTGCCGCCTTCGCCGGCGTGGGGATTCAGGGCGCAGACTCCTATCTTGGGTCTCTTTAAGCCGAATTTCCCTTTTAGGAAATCATGTGTCAATAGCGCCGCGTCGATTATCTTCTCTTTTGTCAATGTCCGGCCTACCCTATTAAAAGGTATATGTCTCGTTACCGTCGTTACCTTAAGTCTCTCTCCTACAAACATCATCGCGACTCTCTTACTCTTGGTAAGATGCGCCAGATATTCCGTGTGGCCTGTGAATCTTATACCGCTCTTCCGTATGGACTCTTTATTGACCGGCGCCGTCACCAGGGCGCCTTTTTTTCTACCCTTCATAATCATAACCGCCCAATCGATATAACGCAAAGGATGCGCGGGGCGATTCTCTATACCCATATCCAAAATATTTATAGTCGAGCCGTTAAACGCCCCTTTTCGCGAATTGACAATCTGCCAAAGGTCTATTTTTTTAAGGGGGGTCTTGACATTGAGAGACCTTCTTATGGCCGCCAGGCAGGCAAAGTCGCCTATTACCAGAATATCGGCGAGCCTTCTTATCGATTGAAGCGACAGTGCGCGGATTATTACTTCTGGGCCTATCCCACGGGCATCGCCCATGGTCAATAGAACTGTAGGTTTACCCAGCCCCTGCGCGCAGGGGCTGGGTTCATTTGATGGAGATGTACGCATTAGAGCTTAACTTCTCAAGCCACTCGCTGAGCATTGCTTGCGCCTTCTGGCGATACAGCGTCTCTGTAACCTTTGGGCGGACCTCTTCGAAAGGTAAGACCTTTTCGTCTTTTCTATCATATACCTTGAGGATATGGTAACCGATCGGCGTCTCTATTACATCCGATATATTGCCCGGTTTCAGGAAGAATATGACGTTGTCTATCTCTCTTAAAAGCTGGCCGCGTTCTACGTATCCTAAGTTCCCGCCTGACTCCCTGTTCGGGCCTTCAGAGTAGTTCATGGCTACTCTCTTAAAATCTTCTCCGTCTAGCAGCATATTGTGTATATCGCCGGCCAGCTTGCGGCTCTCTATCGGCGTGCGGACAGTCTCCAGCTTTATCAAGATAGCGAGTACCGCAACCTGTTCCGGCTGCGAATAATCCTCTATGTTATCGCGATAATAATCGCTTGTCTCCGAAGGCTGCACCTTGATCTTTGAGCGTATCTCGAGGTCTATGGTCTTCTGAATCTTTATCTGATCTACGTATCTTACGCGGATATCCCCGATAGCGAGGTTCTGCTCCTTCATAAGCCGGTCGAAATCCATGCCTTTCTTTTTCAGGTCCTCCTTGATAGATTCAACGTGTTCGTCAATCTCCGTCTCGCTTACTCCTACGCCGAGCTTCTTCGCCTCGCTCAATATAAGCTTGTCATTTACCAGCTGCTTTAAGATATTGAGCCTTGTCTCATCCAGCGTTCTATATAAATCTTCGTCGGACTTGTAGACTTCTTTGTATTGTAAATAGATAGGATAGAGTATCCTGTCGACCTCGGACTGGGTTATGACCTCGTCATTTATTACCGCTACGATCTTATCGACGATTTTACCAAAAGAATACGACGAAGACGCGATTATAAGAATGGCCGATAAGATTAAAGTCTTTAAGGGGGCGTTTCTCATCTTAAAATATGTCTCTTGCCTCCGGCATGGCGCCTTCCGGTCCGGGTTCTGTCGCCGCCGGGCCTTTCGTCTCTTCCTGTTCGATCTCCAGAAATTCGGTATTTAAGACAATATCTGTCTCCGATTTAAGCCTCGAGATCAAGACCTCTAATAATGCCTGTCTTTTTTCCATCTTGAGCATCGACTCTATTCTTTCCCTGATGCTTTCAAACTCTACCGGCTGGGAGGTCTTCTTATCTGTCAGCTTAATAATATGATACCCGAATTGCGTCTTGACCGGCCCGCTTACCGCGCCTACCTCTAATTTAAGGCATACGTCTTCAAACTCGGGCACCATCTGGCCCGGAGAAAAATAGCCTATATCTCCGCCCCTTTTGTTAGTCGCATCCAAGGAGTGTTCCTTTGCCAGTTCCTCAAAGATCGCGCCGGCATTCAGTTTGTCCGCGATATCCACCGCTTCATCCATTGTCTCTACCAATATATGCGAGGCCCTGTATAACTCCGGGCTTGTAAATTCATCTTTTCTTTCATTATAATACGCCATGACATCCTCTTCATCTATCGTTATAAGGTCCTCGACTTCCTCCTTTATCAGGCGCGCCATTACAATTCTTTTTTTGGCCTCCTCAAAAACCTCTTTGGCCTCTTTGTCTTTATCATAACCTCTCTTAAGCGCCTCTTTGTAAAGGAGTGTCTCGACAACAAGGTTGTCCAGGTAGGCGGCTTTATTCTGCTCTATCATAGGCTTTATATTATCCGGCATTCTGGAGACCTTCGCGTCAAACTCATCCAGCGTTATTACCTCATCTCCGATACGGGCCAAGACGGGTCCTCTCTTTTTTTCTTCCTCCTTCTCGGCCTTCATCATCTCACAGCCTGCTATAGAAACTGCTGCTGCAAGAATAGCTACTATATATAGATACCTTTTCATAACCCCTCCTATTTTTCTGTTATTGGAATCAATATCTTAAGCGAACGAATTCTTATATTACCATATAATTATATCACATACAAGGTTAATGTTACGCCTCTTTATGCTGCTCTACGGCGGATTTCAACAGCCGGCAATACAGGTCAAATCCGACAGTCTCTATATAGCCGTGCTGCTCGGCGCCTAAGAGATTACCCGCGCCGCGTATCTCGAG
>JADHWH010000031.1 GCA_016783555.1 Candidatus Omnitrophota bacterium
TCTACGGCTATTTATATTATAAAATAGGTCTGATACTTACTTCATTTATGATCGGGTTATTTCTGGGAAGCATCTATATTACAAAAAGGCTTGACGCGATCAGGAACCATTTCGGCGTCTTTAAAAAAATCCAGGTGTCCGTTACCCTGTATCCTCTCCTGCTTCCATTTATATTTCTCTTCATAACCAGAAGCGACTCTTTAAAGATATCATGGCTAGGCGCTAATATAATATTTCCGCTTTTACCCATTATAGCCGGTTTTATCGGGGGGCTGCAGTTCCCGCTCGGAAACAAGATCTATCTATCCAATGAAAGCCTCGCGGGAAAGGTGGGCGGCCTTACTTATGGCATAGACCTTATCGGGGCGTCTCTTGGGGCAGGTATAGTAAGCGCCTTTTTAATTCCCATTATCGGAATCTTCCAAACATGTATAGCGGTAAGCCTGTTAAATTTTTCAGTGCTTTTATCTTTGAGTTTCCACAAGGGGGATTTAAGAATATGAAAACGCCTAAAATAAAAGGTCCGGTAATAGTTGTCGGAATCGCTCTCTTAGCGGCGGCGTTATTTACGCAAAGCCAGCGCCATCCGGCCGTAAAGGAGAACCTATATCTTGTCAAGCGCGCCATAGACGGAGATACTATACTGTTAGCCACCAATGAACGTGTAAGATACATAGGTATAAATACGCCTGAGACTAAGCATCCTTATAAGGCTGTTGAATACTTCGGCAGAGAGGCGTATCTATATAATAAAAAGCTGGTTGAGGGTAGATGGGTGCGGCTTGAGTTGGACGCGGAAAAGAGAGACAGATATAAGAGGCTCCTCGCCTATGTATACGTTGGGGATCTCTTTGTCAACGCAAAGTTAGTAGAAGAGGGATATGCGCAGGTCTACACCGTTCCCCCAAATGTAAAATATCAGGAACTCTTCCTTAAGCTGCAACGCCAGGCGCGCGAGAACAAAAAAGGTCTCTGGGGCAGATGAAGCCGCAATATTTTCAATACCGCGCTGACCCCCATCACTCAAGCACTTTTTAATAAGGGGTCAGTATATAACCCCTTATAATATAAATACTTAAAACCTTTTTAAGAACTTTTATCAAAATATCTTGATTTTTGGCATGTTTTAAGGCGAAGGAGGGGCTTCGACGCATATGAATTGTACTTCTTCGGCGCCGATGTTTTTAAAATTGTGGGGTAGGGAAGCGTTAAAATAGATGGAATCTCCCACGACTAAGTTATGTTTTTCTTCATCGATTTTGGCTTCAATTTCACCTTGAAGGACAAAGATAAACTTTTCTGACCCAAGTTTATTCTCATTTTTATCGGTTTCTCCGTCGGGCTCAATTTTAATCAGAGTCGGCATCATTTTTTTATCCAGGACTTTTGAAGTCAGTATTTCGGCTATAAACTTTTTCTTGTGGACGAAGACCTCAGTATGCTCTTTATCTTTTTTTACATCGACGTCTTTTGCCTTATCATCTATGCCGGAATATAAGCGGGCGAGGGTAATGCCAAGGGCCTTACATATCATCATATGAGAATCGAGGGTGCCCGTCATCTTTTCATTCTCGATTCTGCTTAGAGTGGCGAGGGCTATGCCGCTTTTTTTGGATAATTCCTCAAGTGTAAGCCCTACATCCTGCCGCAATTGCCTGATCATGCTTCCAATCTTCATATCTCATCCTCTCTTATTCTCTATCGCAATAAGTAGTTTATACCAAATTTGATAATTTGTCAAGGACTATTTTAATTTTTGTAAAGAACTAAGTTAACAATCTTACCAGCTAACTTTTGTTAGGCTAACAAAAAATGAATTTTATATAACCATATACAATATAGAGTGTTAGATAACTTTTTATCATTCATTAACCTGTTTATACTTAACTATTTATCAAAAAACCTTGACAAATCATCAAATATAATGTATACTTTAAAGTGCTCGTAGAAATGGTTTACCAGTTCTTTTTTTATTCAGTTCTTTTCTAGAGAAAAAAGTTCCTCAATGAAGTCAAGGGGTATTGAAGCATTGAGGATAAGCCGGGCCGCGGCGAACGAACTAGTTCAGGCCCGGCTTTTTTTATTGCGGAGGGCAAGCTTAAACCTGCCTTACGAATGTAGGTTCGCTGTTGAAATAGGAGTGGACATGCGCAGAATAAAGGAATATAATAGAAAATACTCACGGGTGCATATGCCTTTCACTATTAAGATCCTTACCTATAATTACAAAAGGCTCGATCCGGACTACTGCACCATTGCTGAAGGAGTCAATATCTCACCGGGCGGCCTATCCTTTAAATATCCTAAAGTCCTCTTTAACGGCGACCACATGCGCGTTCTAATCAGAGAGATAAAAGGCCTAAAAAAAGATGAGATTTTTGCAAATGTCAAGATCACCTGGTCTGAAACAAAAGATATACTATCAAAGAAGTTCGGCGCGAAGTTTATGAAGATCACGCCTGATAAGAAATATAAGCTAATGAAGTTATTGAAAAATAGCGGAGGGAAATAAAATGAGAAAGTTTATAAGTACTATATCAATTGCAGTCGTAATATTATTTATTGGCAGAGAAGCCTGCTTTGCCAATGAAGCCCCTTTAACCGGCTCATTTAACGCGACAGACTCAAAGAGTTCATCAAGAGCTGGTGAGGAGATATTATTTACTACCACTTATGAAGATCCAGACGGCATCGCCGATCTCAAACACTGCTTCCTGGCCTTTTATCCTACCATAAACACTGATAACACACGACGTGTCTGGGTCTTTTATAAGTGCCAGACCAACCAGCTTTACTTGCTTAATCCTGATACCGGTAGATATAAAGGCGGTTATGCACCCGGCTCAAATAGGACTATAAAAGTCAGTACGGCTATATTAGACTGCGCAAAGACCAGTGTGGTAGACGCAGATAAGAGAGTTATTACATGGGCCCTGACCTTTAGAGAGCCGTTAGCAAATGAAAAATTTGATATTTATCAAACGGTAAGAGATCTTTCGAATGTGGTCACCAAGTATGTAAATAAGGGGACCTGGGAGGTCAGAGAGAATATCATACCTATTATAAGATTCCAGGGTAAGCTCGAAGGTGCTGACGAAGCCCGCCAGTACACCTTGACATTCAGGCTATATGACATTGAAGCAGGAGGCATCCCGCTCTGGGAAGAGGGGCAGACTAAGGATATAACAAACGGCCTTCTGGATGTAGAACTCGGAAGCGTAACGCCTCTTGATATACCCTTTGATAAGCAGTACTGGCTTGGGGTGGAAGTTGAATTTGATGGCGAGATGCTGCCCCGTTTTAAATTAACCCCTGTACCGTATTCAATTAGGTCGGGGGAATAAGAGGAGCGCAGATGTATAAAAAAGTAATTACCATAATATCTATTATAATATTAGCGACAACCCCTATTATAGTATCTGCCGAACACCCCGCCAGTCAGAATTACTCCCTCCAACAACCTAGAGTCGTCATCTCCATAGGAAAGACAAGTTCCGACAGCTATACCCTCAATGATGTTGTGGTAGGAAGCATATTCGGGGGTAAGGCAGAAAGTGAAAGCTACAGTTTAACGTTCTATCCGTATAAAGGGTCGTTTCATGATGTGATAGTACTGCCGCTTGTTCTCTCGTGGAGAGACCTTACCCCCGGACAGACCACAATAAATCTGAGTAATAAGATCCTCGTAACAAATGCCGGAGATGTAAATACCACCTATCATCTCCATGTAGAAGACGCGTCCAACCCGAACTCGTGGCATGCCGGTATCGAGAATGGCGAAGATTATTACTCAATGCGCGCTATCTTTACCGATGAGGCGGTGGAGTCGGTAACTGAAGCTGATTTTGGACAGGACGACACTGTTCTCGAATCCGCGAATGGATCTACGATCTATGTGTTCGCCTCTGACATATCCTCAGGGAACGGCTACAACGTACCCCCAAAAACAAAGAGGGCCCTCTGGCTCAAATTCACGGCCCCAGATATAGATAGATCACAACAATCCCAACATAACCTATTTTTAACGATCGAAGCCAAGGAGGTGAATTAAGATGAAGAAGTTACTTTCCATGCTGCTTATAGGCGCATATCTTTGCGCAAGCACGATAGCGGCCTATGCGGCGGACACAGAGACAGTCAGCATCACGGTCACTATAACCCACTCGAAGGATATCGAGGTCGGAACTCTGGCAATTACGATACTCCCCGGTGAGACCAAGGTGTCAGACGCGCTGACTGTAAAGAATATCGGAACAGGTCTAGCGGAGACTATCACTCTCTCTGCCACAATACCGGCTGGATGGTCGGCTACATATCAGTTCGCGGCCTCAAAACCCGCGGCCGGCGATGCCAACTGGGTAGCGGCTGGCGCTATTTCAGAAGCACTTGCTTACGATGAGACGAAGAGCCTCTATATGAAACTCATTGCTCCAGCGCCACCGATATCAGAGGAGTCTGTTGATCTGTCGCTTGTTATACAGGCGACATAAAAACGTTAATGTCTACCCCAGGGGTATCGACCCCTGGGGCGGGCCAAGTAGAGAAAGGTTATGAAGAAACTCGTTATAACTGCTATGGTGGTCTTTATGCTCAGCTCTCAGGTTTACGGGCTTAGCGAGATCACCACGACTATAAAGGTAAAGGTGAGCCATACGCCGCAGGTCTCTGACTTTGTGCCTGTGGATGGTGTCATCGTGACCGAAGGTGATACACTGAGTATTACCGTAGACGCCACAGATAAGAACTCAGATGAGACTCTGCTATACAGATATTACATAGACCTTGTAGCAAAGACAGACTGGATTGCGGATTCGACTTTTAATTACACGCTCACTGCCGATGATATAGGACTCAACAAGGTTCACGCGGAAGTGACGGACGGCACATTTACGGTGCCCGCACCCTCTGAACCTATCGAGATATACGTATTCCGCAGCTCACCCGATCTACCGGAGTAATATATGAAGAAGATTCTTTTACTAGAAAGATATTGGGAGAGTATTAAAACCGTCATTGCGAGGAGGCCTTGGACTCACCTCGGCCGACGAAGCAATCTCAAGACACTCGCTTTGCTCATCGCCCTCTGCCTAATCGCCCTCCCCGCCTACGCCGAGGGCGAAGAGGCGGAAGCACCATCCAGCGAAGAGTCATCTACCGGAGACGCCATTGTCACCACGCTGGGCGACGAAACCCCCGACCCCACCACCGGCGTAGCCGGCTCCATAGGATTCTTACAGGAGTCCTTCCAGACAGACCTCACCACAGGCGCACCCGATGCAACTCCGGGAGGCGGTATAAGCGGCTCTGCGATGCCTTTTTTAAGCGAGTCCTTCCAGACCGATCTTGCCACAGGCGCGGCAACTATGTCTATCCCCATCACGGTACCGCCGGGAAGAAAGAATATGCAGCCGAATTTAGCGCTTTCCTACTCATCGAATAATTCCAATGGCATCTGCGGCGTCGGCTGGGCAATCCCTGCCAATTATATCCAGCGCTCTACCAAAGACGGCATCCCAAGTTATGACTTGTCAGATACATTCTTGTTTATGTCGAGCGGCTCAAACGCCGAACTTGTGAATATAGAAAATAACGAATATAGAGCGAAGATAGAGTCTGCTTTCATGAAATACGTATATGACGGCTCATCATGGATAGTTTACGATAAATCCGGCACCCAATATAGATTCGGCTATGATGCCGCTTCGAGACTTCAAGAAAATAACAGTAAAGTCTTCGGCTGGTATCTCGACAAAGTAATAGACGTTTACGGCAATTATCTTACCTATATATACGATAAACCCGATGATGGGCAAATCTATCTTAAGGAGATTCGTTATACTTACGGTGCCGACTTAGATTATGATAAATCAATAGTTTTTAACTACGAGGATAGGAGCGATAAACTCTATAGCTACAGAAGCGGCTGGAAGATTTCCACATCAAAACGCCTTGATTCTATTAAAGTATATCTTGTTGGAACCACAGAACCTATATGGCGTTATGAATTGACATACGGCGAGCCTAGCCTTAACACTAGCCGCTCGCTTTTGAGAAAAATCACAGTTTACGACAAAACCGAAAGCTCACTTCCACCTAAGACATTTACGTATCAAACGTTAGAATAAAATTCTTTCTCCCCCGAAGGGGGAGAGGGTTAGGGTGAGGGGCAAAAACGAGGAGGAAAATAAAATGAGAAAGAAAAATAACACCGTCATTGCGAGGCTGACGAAGTCAGCCGAAGCAATCTCAATTATCGCATTACTTTTGTTCACTATTTTTTCGACTGCGCAAGTCTTCGCCGAAATACCCCACTATATGCAATTTCAGGGCAAGGTTACCGATGCACAGGATGCACCGCTCAACGGTTCATATAAACTCACCTTCAGAATCTACGACGTTGAATCTGGCGGAAGTCCTATCTGGAGCGAAAGACACGAAGACGATGCTGTTGAGGTAGAAAACGGCGTATTTTCCGTGCTTCTGGGTGGAGTAAATCCTCTAGACATAGCCTTTGACAAACCTTATTGGATCTCAATAGAAGTAGATACAATAAACGGCGCGAACGAAATGGACCGCCAAATGATAACAAGTGTTGCATATGCATATAAAGCAGAAGGTTTAACAACACCAGAAGTACCAACTGGAGTAATAGTAATGTGGTCAGGCAGTATAGCAAGTATTCCAGAAGGCTGGGTTCTTTGTGATGGAACTAATGGCACTCCAGATTTAAGAGATAGATTCATCGTAGGAGCTCGACAAGATGATGGTGGAGTTGCGAAGACCAAGGTTAAGGGAACGCTTCAGCAGACTGGTGGTGAACATGAGCATATGCTAACAATAGCTGAAATGCCTGCTCATGCTCATACAATAACAGGAGTTAGTGGTAGACCTGCAGGTGGATATTTGGCATGTATAACATCCGATCAGCTCCCTTCACCTGGGACTAGTAGTTCAACAGGTGGTGATCAGCCTCATGAGAACTGTCCTCCATTCTATGCGTTGGCTTTTATTATGAAATTATAATTTGTAAAAAAGAAAGCGATAAAATGCACAAGATATCAAGTGTCATATTAATAATATTGCATATCACACTGGTCTTACCCATAGACGAGGTATTCGCAGCCGAATACCGCCTTAAGGCTTTTACTATTACGTCGGGCAAGAAAATAGAAACGGCTCAATATAAGCTTAAACAGGCCGCGATAGGGGAGCCATTCGGTGGCAGGGCATCAAATTCAAGCTATAAAGTAAGCTTCGGTTATATCCCCTCGACCGCTTTAAACTATCCTCGTCTAAAATCCAATATCCCTGACGGCTTTACTTCGATAGATCTGTATGACTACTTCGAGGACCCCTGCGAAAGAGAATTGACTTTTTATGTTATTGAAAATAATCACATAAACGTCACCATAAACGGAAGTCTGGTTACCTGGTCGCCGCATCCATCTGATTTTGTAGGTTCCGAAGAGGTGTTCTTTGTTGCAGAAAATATCGAAAACGCCAAAACCAAATCAAACAGTGTTATACTAACCGCAAAAGATCCATCCGGAGGAAACAACGCCCCTAAGCTCCGCCATATAGAGGATATAGAGGCGAACGAAGGCGAGTTAGTATCATTATATGCTTCTGCGTACGACGCTGACAACGATACTTTGACTTACACGTATTCATCTCTGTTTGATGCAACTGGCCGGTGGCAAACCGATTATGAAGATGCCGGCGATTACGCAGTTACCGTTACAGTCTCAGACGGAAAAGGAGAAAGCGATTCTCAGGTAGTAAATGTCACTATATTAAATAAAAACCAAGCCCCTGTAATTAATAGTGTAAATGGCGTATCAGTAATAAATGAAAATGTTACCTTGGCCGCTAAGGACGAAGGCAATACTGTAAAACTGGACCCAGCAGCGAGTGATCCAGATGGTGAGGCGGTAACAATTACATATGAGGCTCCTTTTGATTCAGACGGAAGCTGGCAAATTCCATATGATTTTACCGGCAGCGAAGCCTCAAAGCCCGTAAAGACCAAAATTACGGCTACCGACGGCACTGATTCAAGTTCTGTGTATGTTACCATTACAATAAATAATGTCAATGTGTCTCCTCTGGTTAATCTCTCTTTAAATCCAGCCTCAATTAAGGAGGGTAATAACTTTACAGTTACCATAGATGCCTCTGACCTAGATGGTGACGCTATAACATTAACCCTTAAGAAAATTGAAGGAAGCAATGTTGAAATTTTAGAGGACAGTATAAGCATTACTTCTATATACGAAAGACAATTTTCAATTCTTGATGAAGGCACATATACTATCGAGGCAACAGTAAAAGAAGTTGCAACTCAAGACCAATATGAAACTACCGCCTCAGCATATTTAGAAGTCACGTCTGAATCTCAAAACGAAGACGCCATAAAACCTGTCTCCGGCGACTTTAACGGCGACGGACTGACCGATATAGGGTACCTCGATACCGACGATGACAATGAGTCGTGGCATATTTCTCTTTCAGACAATGGCAATTTCAACGGTTCTGCACAATGGCCTACAAATTTTGATGCGACTTCAAAAGCATTTCCCTTAACAGGTGAATTTAACGGTGATGGTTTTGCTGATATTGTTTATTACAATAGCAGTTCCGGTTTATTTAGTGTAAAGCTTTCGAAAGGAAATTCGTTCAACGAGAATACGATAGATGTTCCATCAGGAGCTGTTAACGCGCACTACATAGGACTTGATCCAAACAATAATCCGGAAGAGATAGTAATACGCCATATTCCATTTACAGGCGATTTTAATGGCGATGGCCTTACAGATATTGGCTATTACCATCATGCTACTTCACGACGATACCTTGATAGCACAGTTTGGCGGCAATATTCCGCCGGAGAAAAATATGTGGCGTATTCTACGGAGAATGGTTTTGATGATTTTGTCAACTTATCAGGGCCTGAAATTCGATATGGAATACCAATAGCAACCGATTTTAATGGCGATGGTATAGCTGACTTTTGTCTAAAGTGTGCCGGAGTTTGGCATATCATGATCTCTGACGGAAATGGGCCAACTTCTAATGTAATACAAGTAACTGATTTTGGTTCTAGCGAAGATCCTGCTATTGGGGATTTTAACCTGGATGGCCTAACTGATATAGGATACTATAATAAGGATGAAGGAAAGATTTATTATCGCGCCTTTAAAGGCGATGCCTTTGAAGATACAAATCGTGTCTATCTTGAGGGGTTAAAGACATCCTCAGAGGTCGACTCTGAAGATGATCTTAGCGCAACCGTCGGAGATTACAACGGCGACAGTATATTAGACGCCGCCACTTTTGTTAAAACCACTGATGTTACCGGCATGAATAAATGGTCTATTACTCTTCACCAATCCCAATTACCAGACCTCTTAACAGAATTCAGTAATGGGATCGACGGAAAAACCCAGATTGCTTACGCCCCGTCCACCGCACTCGATAATAAGGGTACAAGCACAAGAGGAGATGGTAATCCTGATACAGAAGACCTTCCATTCCCGGTAAGAGTAGTTAAAAAGGTTACTAAAACCGATGGTATGGGTCATAGCTATGAGACCAATTATGAATACAAATATGGCTATTTCGAGACTGATTCACGTGAATTCAGAGGTTTTGGTTGGGTCCGTCAAGTAGATAGCGAGGGCCACTTTAAAATAACAGAGTTTAACCAAGATGACATATATAAAGGAAAACCAGATATAGAGGTAGTATATGATAAATATAGTAGGAAGATTCAAGAGACGGATTATGGCTGGGATTACATACAATACCATGATGCCAAAACAACCTTCCCATATCTTGATATTAAAACTACAACCCTATGTGATTATAAGACACAAGAGTCGAAAGATATCCAAACATCATATTCATATGATGAATATGGCAATGTCATAAAGATACGAAATGAAGGATTTATTGGTGCAGGGGAAGAAGGAGACGAACGAGAAACTAACATCACCTATTATTATGATGTCGCCAAATGGATTGTCTCTAAACCAGAATTATCAGTAACAAGTGGTTCTCCCGAGGTAAAGACCGAATATGAATATTACGACAACGGCTCCCTTAAGAAAGAAAAACGCTGGCTTGATACAGAAAGCAAATGGATAGAAACAACCTATACCTATTACCCAGAAGGAAATCTACACACTACAACTGATGCTTTAAGTAGAACTACAACAACTACGTATGAAAGCACAAAAACCTTCCCTCAATCAGTAGAAAATGCACTCGGCCATACCCAGAGCTTTACCTACGATTATGCAACAGGAAAAATTAAAACCAGCACAGACCCCAATGGTGTAATTACTACGTCTACATATGATGGTTTTGGACGCTTATTAAGAGTTGAAGATTCTGGAGGCATATCCTACGTCATTTACGAATATGCCCCTAACGGCGCAAGACCGCAATGGGTCAAAACTACAACTAAAGTAGGAGGTGGGCTAACCGATTCCGTTGCTTATAGTTACATAGATGGACTAGGAAGGACCATAAGAAATGTCATTGAAGTTGATGACGGCAAAAAAATAGTATCAGATATAGTCGAATACGATTCCCGAGGCCAAGTAATAAAGAAATACCTTCCTTATTATGAGTCAGAAGGAATGGACACAGCTACGCAATATGAATATGACCCATTAGGCAGAGTTGTAATGACAATACGGCCTGATGGTAAGGTCAGCCAGAATATCTACTCAATCACCACTCAAGAAACCATAAACGAAAAAGCCCAACGAAACAAAGTCACAAAAGATGCATATGGACGAATAGTTACTGTAGAAGAAGCAAACGGAAACCAGATGCATTATGAATATGATACTCTTGGAAATCTCACCAAAGTCACAGACTGCCAAAATAACGTTACTACCATGACCTATGATAGCCTCGGCCGGAAAACCTCCATGGTCGAGCCAAACATGGGGCGTTGGGAATATGTCTATAACGATGTAGGAAACCTAGAAACACAAACAGACAACAAAAATCAGACAATTACCTTCGATTACGATAAGATTAATCGCTTAATCTCTAAATCAACAGGCGTAGCCTATATCTACAAAGATGACCTAAAAGCAGGTGATACACCGCTGCCTAATGGCATAGGAAGGCTTGACAAAGTTACTTATCCAAACGGAGAAGCAACTTTTGAGTACGACGAACTTGGCAGAGAAAAGATATCCACAAAAGTCATAGATGGTGTTAGTTATACAGTCCAAAGAGAATATGACTCGCTTGATAGACTCACAAAAGTTGTCTATCCCTACGGTCAGGTCGTCAAGTATAAATACAACAAACAGGGTGGAATTGACCTCGTAGGTGCAGACACTGATGAAGACTATTTTGTAAGAGAGACTCGCTATGATGAATACGGCCACTTGGAATATATAGAATATGGAAACGGCTCTAAAACTGAATACACCTTTGATGACCTTACACTGAGACTGACACATCTTAAGACATGGGATAAAAACGGAGAGGTAATTCAAGACTTAGATTATGATTTTGACAATATAGGAAACATCAATTCAATAACAGATTCTATTCACGCATCAAATACCCAGAATTTTGGCTATGATACTTTAAATAGACTTACCCACGCTACCGCAGGTTCGGGTGGTTATGGTAGCATTTCTTACAACTATGATGACATAGGAAACATAACCCAGAAAGATAACCTCGAATTCATATATCCCAATCCCGGAAGCTCCTTACCTCACGCTGTCCAAGAAGTAAAGAAAAACGGCCAAACCCTATACAATATTACCTACGATGATAACGGCAACATGCTCACAAAAGGCGACGATTCTGCTTATGAGTGGGATATAGAAAACAGATTAGAAAAAGTGAGCATTTCAACTGGCGGAAAACCGATAAGCGTAGACATACAATTACAATCAGGCTGGAATTTCATGTCTTTACCGTTCAGACAAGTCGAAATAGACGGAGATTATAAGCTAATAGAAAAAGCAACAATTCAAGAAGTCCTACAATCAATAGAAGGCAAATATGACCAAGTTTCAAAATACGATACCCAAACAGGCGAGTGGAAACACTTTGTAAATGATCCTGAGTTTATAAATAATTCTAAATTCGACCACAGCAAAATCACAAACTTCGAATATGGCGAAGGATACCTTATCTATATCAAAGATGATGTTACATCCTGCAACCTTACATTATCTGGAATAACTAACGCTTCCGAACAGAGTGGGCAATTATATGCTGGATACAATCTCGTTGGAGCGATGACAGATGATACCATAAGCGTTTCAGACCAATTTGGCGAATTAAACATAACAAGCGCCAAGTCCTATGATGGAAGTGTTTACGTTGACGTATCAGTCCTTGAGAAAGGAAAAGCATATTGGGTCTATTTAGACACAGACAGCACATGGACGATTCAAATTGCGACCGAGGAGACGCTTTACCAATATGACGGTGATGGCGGAAGAGTAGAGAGAACCTTTGAAGATAGAACCACCATATACATAGGAAGCTCCTACGAAATAACAATTGACAATACCACAGGTGACGTATTAAAATCTAAGAAGAACGTCTTCATGGGCTCTTCAAGAGTCTGTGAAGTCGAACAAAACTTTGGCATAGACGAAATACATGCATATTTCGTCCACGCGGACCACATAGGTTCATCAAACATTCTCACAGACGAAAGCGGTTCACGTGTTTCGCTCTTTGAATACAAGCCATTCGGCTCTGTTGCCTACGCAGCTGAAGACAATAGCTACGATACCGATAAACGCTTCACCGGCAAAACCTACGATGACTCATCAGGCCTGCACTATTATGGAGCAAGGTACTATGACTCGGAATTGGGTAGGTTTATCACGGCAGATACAGTAGTGCCGTATGTCTTTGATCCTCAGTCATTCAATAGATATAGCTACGTTAGGAATAATCCTTTAGTTTTTACGGACCCCTCGGGGAATAAATTCCAGTGGTGGAATCCGTTTAGCTGGTTTGGTGGTGGCGGTGGCGCTATTGCTGCTGTTGCTACGATGTTTGTAACAGCAATGGCCATGATTTTTACAGGTGGAACCGCAAGCCCGTTTCTTCCTGCCCTAAATGGTATGTTCTTTGGCGCTCTAGGAGGTGGTGCTGCAGCAGCAATAACAGGTGGCGATATTGGCAGTGGAATGTTCGGCGGCACTGTTATGGGCGGTATTACAGGTGGTATGTTAGGTCCAGTTGGTTCGCCATCCACAACATTTATGGAAACAACAGCACCTGGTATGGCAGATTTAGGAAGAACCTTTGCCCTTACTTATTCTGGCCCATCAATGGCAGAAGTAGTTACAAGCGTTGCCTATCAATCTATTGCAACATCAGGTGTTGGTGCTGGAGTATCAGTGCTTAATAATACAATTCTTTTATCTACAGGTGCGCATTTGGGAAAGAACACCGCTGAAAGCTATTTGAATAGCAGACCCGCCGACAACGGCGTAAGAATAAACTACGGCTATAGTGGTGTGCATACTGGTTACGAAATAACAGGTACCGGTATGTATGATGGAAGGTGGGGGTTTAATCCTGATTTTGAAAATCCTAGTTTTAGTTGGCAAAGAACATTATCTAAGCAAAATGTGCCAGGCAAAGTTTACACAATAAATACAGGCGAAAAACCCTATCTTATTAAAATACCCATAAGTAACAATCTCGACGATGCTGCAAAGTTGTATAATTCTATTCAAGTGGATTTAAGTAAAAATAACCTCACTTATAATTTGGATTGTCGTAATTGTTATCATTGGCGCAACAGAAAACATATTGAACTTAAAAGAATACAAGAGCTTAAATAAGAGGATAGTTTAAATGGTAAAAACCATAGGAAAAGAAATTATTATAGCTACATTATTATTTGCTATTTGGATTGGGTTACTCAGATACTTTTTTGTTGACCTTCTTGCTATACCAATTCCGGATGGTTCTTTTTTGAAAGATCTTTTTGTAAGAGATCTTTCCTTAGTAATATATCCTCCATTAATTCTATATGTTATTTGCCTATCTATAAGATGGTTTATTAGAAAATATAGAAAAAATTAGTTGTAACTTCATTCACGCTGCTCACGTAACGCACCGCACTCGCCCCTGTATTTATCCCTGCAAGCCTTATCAGCCATTCCTGGCTTAATCTTGAACATACATACACTTGTGGCCAGCCTCCCCGCCTTCGCCCTTGACATCTTCGATGTCAAGGGCTCGGGGGGAGGCCATTCATAGCCTTTGTGGCGCTCGCCCTTTAATGCAGTCGCTGGCTGGCCTCGTGTGAAAAAGACCGGCACAAAAATTACGCAAACGGCCCGCCTTATCCACCTGCCTTTTTATGTCAAGCCTTGTCATTAAAGGCAGGCGGGGCGGGCCTTGTCCTATAAAAAGCTTTTTATAGGACATTGCTATTTTTGTGCCTTGGCGCCTTTTACATAACTGCTTTATGTAAACTTCGCCTTCATATTCAAACCAATCACGCCTTTAATGGAAAATGTCGTTAAGGAAGGTGTTATTTTAGCTTTGTCTTATTGCAAGCCTTAGGTATCCTTACACACCTGGTATCGGCGAAGACGGCGCCATCTTTTTCCTCTTGAGTCAGCCAGCCTTTATCCCCCTCTCACACCCACCACAGACGAAGCCAGCCGAGTGCCTATCTAGTGCTGGCTTTGCCTGTGGTGGGGCTCTCTCCCCCAGATGTAAGTAGCGGGGAGAGAGGCGGTAAAAATCCATGGGTTGCTTGACAATGGGCCATCGAGCGTGTATACTTTATTTTACCTTAATATACGCTAATATACAGTGCAAAACCAAAACCGGCAGGTGAAGATGCAGGAGAATATACAGTTTTTAACGCCAGAGGAAACTTGTAATTACCTAAGGGTAAACATAAGAACCGTTTACAGATGGGCCCATATGGGCCTTATACCGGCTCTGCGCGCCGGAAAGCAGTGGCGTATTAGAAGATCTGATGTTGAGGCCTGGCTTGCGAGAAAAGATGCATCGGAGAGGGCCAAACTAGAGCCTCTGACAGACAAGATAGGCGCAGCTCTGGGCATAGGCCAGATACAGACAACCCTGCATAATAAGATAAACCTCTATAAAAAGAGGGCGCGCGAGGTAGAAAACTACCTCACTAAAAACCCACAAGAATGGGGCAGGTTCCAGAGCGAGTTTAATTCCGAGGTCAATGGGATCTTCCGCGAGATTATGAACTTCGAAAAATCTAATCTTGCCAACGGGCGGAGCGACAGAGTGGATAAGCTGAAACGGATATTTATTAACAGGATAAGAGGGCTCTTTATGCACAAGGAATATAGCGCATGGAGTATAGGAAAGCCCTTAGGATACGCCGGCGATTACAAGATTATAGATAAGATCTATCAAAACGACCCAAAAACCACAGGATTTGACAGGCTCTTCGACAATTATTATCAGATGTCGGTTATAAGCGTAGGCGTACGAAACAGAAAAGAGGACTTCAAGCGCTTGATAACAGGCTTTGTCGACAAAAGAAAAAATCAAAAGCTTAGAATTATGAATTTAGGCTCTGGCTCATGCCGTGAAGTTAAAGAGCTCTTATCATCCCGAGCCATACCGGGCGAGAGAGTGACCTTCGACTGTTATGATAACGACGAAAGGGCGATAGCCTTCGCGAAAGAACTCCTTAGCGGATTTAAAAACATTAATTTTTATAAAGAGAACGCCCTTCGCCTGGCCGCGGAGAAAGATATTCAGTCAAAGATAAGAGAGCGACACGACCTTATCTACTCTACGGGGCTCTTTGACTATCTCGCCAATAAAACATGCGTAAGGCTGGTTAAAAATCTTAAGCTTCTCCTTAGAAACGGAAGCCTCATTATGATATCAAACGTAAGGGATAGATACTCAAACCCTTCCGTCCATTATATGGAGTGGGCGGGCGACTGGCCGCTTGTCTATAGGGACGAGGATGAGTTTAAAAAAATCTTTATCGAAGCCGGCTTTAAAGAAGATGAATTATCGGTGCAATACGAACAGCAGGGAATAATGCAATATATAATCGCCTCAAACCGCATAAGGCACAAATGAACGCAGGGAACTTATATTACCCCTTAAGCGCTCTTGTAAACGGCATAACGAGCCTTGTCCTGGGCCTCATCGTCTTCTCAAGAAACCGCTCCAACGTAAAACACATAACATACGGCCTCTTTTGCCTAAGTATAGTGGTATGGAGCGTCTTTTATTTTATCTGGCAGGTCTCAACCACAAAAGAGGCAGCCCTCTTTTACTCGCACGCCCTTATGGCCGGGGCGACATTCATCCCCATATTTTATCTTCATCATATACTCGCGCTTTTAGAGAGGCCTGTCCGTGAAAAACGAATTATTATCCCTGTTTATATACTAGGGATTATATTCTTAGGCTTTAATCTTACGCCATACTATATTACAGGCGCAGTAGGGGCAATGTCTTTTAAATTCTGGCCTAAAGCTGGGCCGTTATTCAGTCTCTTTTTGCCCATATGGTTTGCGATAGTCTTATACGGCCTCTATATCATATTAAAGGCCTATTTTGCCTCGTCGGGCTCTGAGCGGAACAAGATAAGATATGTCTTGATCGCCACTATAATAGGCTGGGGCGGAGGAGCCACCAATTATCCTTTATGGTACGGCGTTAATATCCCGCCTTTCGGTAATATTTTGGTGTCGGCCTACATTATTATCACCGCCTACGCTATTATACGGTACCGCCTAATGGATGTTACGGTATATATGACGCGCGTTATCATAATTCTTTTAATAATGTTCGCGGCCTCCGTTTTGGCGTTTGCCGCGACATCCGCAGTCAAACTATTTTTGACAGGTATTTTAAACGACAACTGGTGGTACGCCTCGACATTTATATCGATGCTTATCGCGGCTTTAGCGTGCGTGGGCGGTATTTATGTTATTAAAACTGTCGAAGAGAAAAAGCTCCTGAAGCTTAAAGAGGTTCAAGAGGCCCTTGAGACAAGCGGAAGAGGCATGATAGAGATAGACAACGTAAAGAGGCTTGCCAAGATAATACCGCGCTACCTTACGTCGTTTTATTATATAAAACTTGGCGTTAAGATAACGCATGCGACTATATTCTTGTTGGACGTACCGAAAAACCAGTACGCCCTGGCGGCTAGTTCCGGCCAAGAGCGCCAGGCTAAGGGCAAGGCCCTCTTGCTAAACGATCCCCTGTGCGAGTGGTTTATAAGAAAGAGGCCCGTTATCTTACGAAGAAGAATCGCCAAGCCCCGCGATATAGATGTATTAAGAGTAGACGATATAGACTACTGGATGCAAAACGATAAACTCTTAAATCTCGAAAAGAATATGTATAGCTTCTTAAAAGACCTAAAGAGAGAACTCGATAACCTAAGAGCCGTTATCTGCGTGCCCAGCTTTTATAAGGAGAATCTTTTAGGCTTTTTATTGTTGGGTAATAAAGATGAGGGTATGTATAACGAAGAGGAACTCGAACTATTCTCGCGCCTTGCCACAAACGCCGCGGCCGCTTTTAGAAGCGCGCAGTTATCCGAGATGATACGAAGGTTCGAAGAAGAAAAAGCAGAAGCCGAAAGACTCATTGCGACAGGAGAGCTTTTAAACTCCATCCGTCATGAGATGGGAAATATTCTAAATAAGATATCAACAGGCATTGAGGTTATGAGAGACCCATACGTCGAGGATAAAAAAGAGGCGTTTAATAAGCAAGGAGGCAAAATCATAGATAATGTGATACAGGCCAAGACCGTATGGGGGTATGTAGATGAATATAGGGAAAAGTCTGGCTCTGATAAAACATTATCCTACAACCTAAAAGATGTAATCGATAAGGCCCTCTCTAGCGTAAACAGTCTGATTAATAAATGGCGCATAGGAGCATTCCTGACCATAGATCCAAGGATATCTATAATCGGTAAAGAGACCCTGCCTCTTATATTTAAGCACCTTGTAATAAACTCTTGCTATGGCATGGAAAGACTAGGCGATATAGAAGAGCCGGACGGCCAGTTAAGCTTTAGCGCCGAAGTAATAAAAGAAAAAAACAGAGTTAAAATTATACAAACTGACACAGGACGCGACCTAACAAAAGACATAGAAAACCAAAGAACCATGGGCGGCGAGCTCTTTGCAGAACAAGGAAAATTAGGAGGAATAAGCCTATTCTTAGGGCGCAGGATCATAAAAGATCACGCAGGCGCCCTAGATATAGAATCAAACGATAGTAAAGGAACTAGGTTTATAATAACATTGCCCATTGATTTTAGAAAAGTACCTACTATATAAAGAATACATTCAAAAAAGGAGGAAGCGCAAATAATGGATAAAAGAATGCTCGTAGTCGATGATGAAAAGGAAACTTGCGAAAATCTAAGCAGCTTCTTTACACAAAGAGGTTTTGATGTTGCCCAGGCTTACAACGGAACTGAAGCGCTTGAGAAGATAAAAGCCGCATTTTATCCCGTTATACTTTTAGATATCAAGATGCCTGACTTAAGCGGCATAGAAGTCTTGAAAGAAGCCATTAAGATTCATCCGGAGGCGAAAATAATCATGATTACAGGCTACGTGGGTGAAGGAAACGGCGAACAAGAATGCCGCGACCTTGGAGCCCATGCCTACCTTACAAAGCCGCTCCATTTAAAGGAGCTCTGCGATATGATAGACGGCTTCTACAAAGAAGGATAGACCTGAGGCGGCTTGTGTGCAAGCTCTCGAGGCTACGCCCAAGGCGAGCACACAAAAGAGCCATGCCGCCGTCTTCGCCGATACCAGGCATGCATACAAACCTTTTGGCCTGCAACAAGACAAAACTAAAATCACACCTTCCTTAACGATTTTACATTACACACGATAGGCTTGAATATGAAGGCGAAGTTTACATAAACTCATTTATGTAAAAGGCGGCAAGCGAGCCGCAGAAGTCGGCAAGGTCCTATAATGCCGGCATTATAGGAAAGCGACCCAGCACTAATTTGCCCTTAAATAAAAACGCCCAGCAAATTAGTGCTGGGGAGCGTCTTGCCGACATTACACTAGGGCGGCGAGCGGTGGCTTTTTGGCAGCGAAGCTGCCAAGCCGCCACCGAGCTTATTCTGGTTCACCATTAAGCAGTGACTTAACAGCCCACTTTATCTTATCTCTGTCGCTCTTTTTTAGCTTGTTGACTCTGCGAAAAGCTTCTAAGAGATCCGCGTCTTGTATCTTAGTCTTTTTAGCGATTGCCTTGTCTTCACCAAAGATTAGATAATCCGTTGACACTTCGCAGAAATTAGCCATGCGCGCTATTATGTCAATTGAGGGAATGGACCTACCGGCTTCATACTTGGCTAGCTGCTTAGGGTGAATCTTTAGCTTACCTGCAAAAGCGTCCTGTGTTAACTTCATGTTTTTACGAAGCTTCTTTATTCTACTTCCCAGTTCCATATAATACCTCCCGATATCTCTTCTGATATCTAGAGATATTATACTATTACTATTTAAAAAATTACCTTTTTGCACACTGCACCCCTTGACAAAAGTATGCTAATATGATACACTTATTAGCAATATAGCATACCAAGTGCAGAAAGTCAATATATTTATTAAAAAGCACTTGACACACTATAAAAAATACCGGAAAGGAGCGTGATAAAAGATATGCAGCAAACCACCCAGCTTATAAAAGAAAAGACCATGGAGATAACAGACCTTTATTACGGAGCCTACCTTTTAGTAAGAGGAAATAAACTTGATGACGCTCACCTAAAAGACGAAGGCTACAAAAAACAAGTCGTCTTCTGCTTTAAAGGAGAAGATCTATTAAAAAGCGCGCATGAATATATATCAGGAAGGGCAAAGGCGAACGTAAATGAACTACGAGGCCACATAAACCATCTAAAGCGCCTTACCTTTGAAATCTTAAACAAAGATTAATATTGAAAAAAGGAGATTGATATTATGTTAAACGTTACCTATGAAAATATTACCCACCTAAAAAAGCTTAACCTTCCCGAAATTCTCCAACAGAAAGGAATCCATCTTAAACGAAACGGTAACGGCTCTTATCTAGGGTTATGTCCGTTCCACAAAGACACCAATCCTTCCTTATCAATATCGGAGAAAGACGGCATATGGCTCTGGCACTGCTTCGGTTGCCACAAAGGGGGGACGCTTATAGACTTCCTGCGCTATTATGAAAATAAGTCTTTTAAAGATATTTATAGTAATTATTCTAATAATAAAGATAACTTAAAAGATAAAGATATTCAGTCTATCCTAAATGAAATGATACAGTTTTATCACAACTCCCTTAAAGAGGACACCAGTGCCCAGAGCTACCTTAAAGGAAGGGGTCTTCTCGATAGAGAATTAATAGACACCTTTAAAATAGGTTATTGTAATGGCTCCGCTAAAGAGCTCCTGCCGAATGACGAGGCCCTTAAACAGAGATTAAAAGACTTAGGGCTTTTAAACGAAAAACAAAACGAGTCCTTCTATAAATCCATAACGGTGCCTATCCTCGATAAGAATGACAATGTCGTAGGTCTCTATGGCCGCAACATCGAACGAAAAGCGCATCTTTATCAGAAAGGCCCTCACAGAGGAATATTTAACCACAAAACCTTAAAGGTGCATGATGAAATTATCCTCACAGAAGGCATCATAGACGCGCTCTCGCTTTACAAAACCGGCTTTAAACATGTTACCTCATCCTACGGCACAAACGGCTTCACAGAACACCACCTAAAGGCCTTTAAAGAAAATAACGTTAAGACAATCTATATTGCCTACGATAATGACCCGACAGGCAAAAAGACAAGCCAAGCCCTGGCGAAGACCCTTATCTTTGAAGGCTTCGATGTCCGCAGGATCAACCTGCCCGAGGGGGTTAAAGACGTAAATGACTATTTTAACTATAACGAAAGACTCGACTTTAAAGGCTCAAAGGAGACCTTCGGAGTCCTGCTCAAAGACTCAAAGAAGATCGGCCATTCCTTAACTGTTAAAAGAAAAGATGAGGGCCTGCTCTTTTACGAAGAGGGATGCGCCTTCTTTAGGTATAATGACACCGACTACGAAATAAAAGGAATAGATAAAAAGGCAATTGATTTAAGGGTTATTATCCAAATAAGGCACGAGAGTGCGCGCCACCAGGACAGGTTCGATCTATATTCGGCTAAATCAAGAAGTGTCTTTATAAACCAGGCGTCTAAAAGACTAAATTTAAAAAAGGAAGAGATAGACGAGAGCGTCCTTAACATGATAGAAGCGATAGAAAGAATAAAAAGGGACGAATCAAACAGAAAAGAAGAAGGTAGCGCGCCTTACCAGATGACAGAGGAGGAGGAGAAGGAGGCCTTAGGATTCCTTAAGAGACCTGGTCTATTAGAAAGGATCACAGATGACTTAAAAGATTGCGGCTATGTGGGGGAGGAGACGAATAAAAGAATCGCATACTTAATCGCGACTTCCCGCAAATTAAAAAAACCGCTCTCAAGCATCATAATAAGCCAGTCATCATCCGGCAAAAGCTACCTTATGGAGATCATAGCATCCCTCATGCCAGAAGAAGAAGTCGAGTTCTACTCGCGTATTACGCCCCAGAGCCTTTATTACATGGATAAAGACTCACTCCGCCATAAACTCTTAATCATCGATGAGCGCTTAGGTTCCGAAGAGGCGGACTATGCGGTCAGGTCTTTACAGTCGAGGCATAAGCTTACGCTCGCGTATCCGATTAAAGATCCAAACACAGGCAAGATGAAGACGATCGTCGTTGAGATAGAGGGGCCTGTGAGCTTTATAGAGTCATCCACCAAAGACAAGATTAACCCTGAAAACACCTCTCGGAGCTTCCAGTTATACCTTGATGAATCCGAAGCCCAAACTAAAAGGATTCATGAGTATCAAAGGTTCTGCCGCGGCCCGGCTGGCTGGAAGCTCCTTAATAACAGACCCGGTATCATGAAGTTACACAAAAACGCCCAGCGCTTACTACGGTCTATTAAAATAATAATACCATTTATAGATGAGATCAAGTTCCCCTCACGGTGGATGAGGACACGCAGAGACCAGGATAGATTCCTCTCTTTAATTGAGGCTGTAACGTTCCTTTACCAGTATCAAAGGCCAGTAAGAGTAGACTCGCGAGGGAAGCCCTATATTGAATCTAGCCTAAAAGACTACGAAACCGCCTATAATTTAGCCCACAAGGCCTTCTTAGACACATTAGAGGACTTAAGAGGCCCTGATAAGGCCTTCTGTGCGGCGATAGAAGGCGCTATCAGGGAGAGAACAAACAATCCTGTCGAAAGCTTCATATTTAAACGTAGAGACATAAGAGAGTGGTTAAAACTTCCTGATCACTACATAAAGCGAAAACTGGCCATATTGGAGGACTTAGAGTATGTTGCGTGCGAAAGATCCTACAAGGGCGGAACCTCAAAGTACAGGCTCATCCCAAGGATAGATAAAGATGACTATATCTCTAACCTCACATCTCCAAGCCAGTTACAAAAAAGCTGGACAGAACCTGGAGAAAAGTAGAACTCTCATTAACTACTTGCACCAAAAAGGGTTAACCTACCTGGACAACCTGGACGACTACTCATGGAAGGGTGTTGTGTAAAATGGACCAATTTATTAAAAAACACGCCCAATACATAGCCCAAAAGGGTTACTCCGATAAGACAGTCGAAGAATATACCCGGTATATAATATATTTTTACCACTGGATAAAAGATAGATCAAAAAAGATCCACCCAAAAGACGTAACAAAAGACGATATTTATGACTTCCAGAGCCACTTGTTTGATTATAAAACTAGAAGGGGAGACCACCTTACATTGTCAACCCAGGGAAAGCGCCTCAGAGCCCTAAAAAGCTTCTTTAGGTTCCTCTCCAAACGAAATCTAATACTCTTTGATCCTACAACCGGCCTTGATATGCCGAAAGAGGAGAAGAATATCCCCAGAGACATATTGACTAAATCTGAAGTAAGAAAACTCCTCAATAGGCCCGATACTACCACTCTCTTGGGACTTAGAGACAGAGCTATATTGGAGCTATTCTATTCAACCGGCATCAGGCGCAACGAGCTTTTAGGCATAAGATTAATAGACCTTGATATAGAAAGAGGCATCTTAAGGGTAAAGGGGAAATTTAAAAAAGAAAGGATTGTCCCCGTAGGCAACATTGCAAGGAAATATCTATTAAGTTACATTGAAAATGTAAGGCCAAAACTCTTAAGAGATAAGAGAATAACCTATCTTTTTTTATCAAACAGGGGAATGCCCCTCGAAAGCAGCATCTTTAGCCCTATTATTCAAAGATACGTCAAAGAAGCCGGTATACGCAAAAGAAACATTAGCTGCCATGCCCTTAGACATTGCTGCGCCACACACATGCTTGAGGAAGGGGCTGATATTCGTTATATACAGGAACTCTTAGGGCACAAATCCTTAGAGACAACCCAGCTATACACTAAAGTAGCCATAAAGGGCCTAAGAAAGGTCCACCGTAAATACCACCCGAGAGAAAAAGATTATAGACGTGAATTTACTCCTCAAGGAGCATATTACCGCCGAAAGCTCTGGAAAAATAACAAAAAATATATTGATTTTTTAAATAAAGAGAGTAATATAAAGACTACCCCCAAGTGAAAGAAGTAATTACCGTGAAGAAGAAAGTCCCCAAGATGACCCCAGAACATGACTTTACGAGAAAGCAGAATGTTTTATTAGAGAAAGTATATCAAGAAGTAAAGACCATAGGAGAAGGTCATAACTCAATCCGGCAAGAAATAAAGCAACTAAAAGGCTCCATGGAAAACCGGCTTGATACAATCGAAATGGCAGTTATGGAAAATAGCCGCAAAATCGATAGAGTTGAAAAAAAGCTCGACACCGTAACAACCGACCACAAAACCCGTCTACAAAAGCTCGAAACAGTTCGCTAACAGCCCTTACCCCCTTTATAAAGATGGATTCAAAAGAGATAAGATCCATCTTCTCAATCTCTCGTCGATAAAATCTCCACACGCTTATGACGGAGATGGTTCCAGAACTAAGAGAACCACAAATAACAAAACAACTACTTACGTAGGTAGCATTTATGAAATAGAAGAAATAGATGACGATAAGAAAACAATTAAGCAAGTCTATTTAGGTGGTAATAGACTCTGCT
>JADHWH010000075.1 GCA_016783555.1 Candidatus Omnitrophota bacterium
CATCGAAATAGTCATTGAATATTACAAAGATTCTCGAAAATGGTCCATCGTAAGTATCGAACGCGGCCAAGGCGCTCTTACCAAAGGTTGGCCGAAAGAGATGACGGATAAGATAAGTAAAACTTTCCTTGTCTGGTAATATGAGGTCGTAGATAGGACGAAAAAACTTAACTTTACATTTTATGCATTGCATAAAATGTAAAGTTAGTGGAGTTTGCCGCGTAGGGTAAGGTAAGCGATGAAAAGCGTCTTCTGGTATTTTAGGCGTGTCGCTTTTTAAATACTACCTTACAGCCAGGTCCAGGTCTTGGTGGCTGCGTCATAGTGGCGCCTTCTTCCATCTGTATATACGCGCATTATGCCTGTAAGTCCTCCCTGCGCGTCGTACTCGTAGGTATCCGTAAATATTACGTTGCCACTACTGTTGTGAAAGATTCTTGTGTTTACGTTGCCGTTCTCACGTTCGTAGATGTAATAACGGCCGTCCGCAAGGGTATATTTAATAAGGTTGTTGTTTGCGTCATATTTTTCGGCTTTACCGTTGGCATATGTCTGGGTCTTGCCTGTGTAGGTGCCTGTAGCATCATAGTGAAGGTCTAGCTCCCATATCAAGTTACCGCCAGCGTCGCTGTAGATTGTTTTAACCCTGTTGCCATTCTCGTAATAGCTGGTGCTGGTCTTTCCGCCCTCAAGAATATATTTAGCATAGGTAAGTTTGTTATCTGCGTCATATTTTTTGACATTACCGTTTGCGTATGTCATGGTCTTTCCTGTGTAGGTGCCGGTCTCATCATAATGGCGCTTATCAGACCATTTAAGCGTTCCGTCTTGGGCGTAACATTCCCTGTCTAAAAGGTTGTTATGTTCGTCATACACATCCTTGTATTTATGCTGGTCTGTGCCTTCATAATAGGCTCTATATATAGTGCGCGTATGTCCGGCTCTTTCGGTGATGTCCACAAGTTGATTTGCGCGGACGTTGCACACGATCTGCACCGACCCGCTTGGCCAGCGCACCTCAATCTCATTTATAACTTCTCTATCGCCTAAACCAAAGTGGAGCGGCATGGTCTCAACGCAGGATGTATGCACTTCTCGAAGCTGTCTAAGGCTGCCTGTCTTAACGTATACCCGGGCGCCGTATGCGCCCCTGTTGCTTTCTATACCTACAAGTTCTATTTTGATCCAATTTTTTAATCTTCCCCCATAGTTTTCTAATAATGCTCCTTGGCTGGTATCGCGACGCGAGGTTGTTGGCACATACATATCAAGGGCACCGTCATTGTTAATATCTCCTATACATGCCCCTCCATAATAGGGCTTTATCCCTTTCGGAAATAGCCGATTTCTGACATTTGTAACTGTACCATCTCCGTTGTTGGCATAAATTATGTTTCCTTCCATGTTTGAATATCCCATGGTAATGTGAATGTCCAGATCTCCATCGTTATCATAGTCAAAAAAGGCGTTGCCCGAGGACCCGCCAAAATTAAGCTTACCGAAACCCTCTGTTACAGACGCAAATGTGCCGTCTCCGTTATTTTTGTATAAAATGTTCTTTGATGCTACGTTTGATCCTTCTGGGCGTGCTTTTGTGAAAAAGAGGTCTATATTGCCGTCGTTGTCAAAGTCGCCCGCATCCGCGGCATACGCCGGTCCTTCCAACATGCTGCTTTCGCTGACATCTGTAAATGTGCCATCACCGTTGTTGCGATATAGCATTGGTTTTTCTATCGTGGCATCTCCTTCCTGAATAATGGCACGTGAAAGCAATAAGTCCTGGTCGTTGTCATTATCGTAATCGAAATTTACAATATCACCGCTTTCAATTGCCGGCAATCCTGTCTGGGTTATTACATCTGTAAAGGTGTTATCGCCGTTATTTCTTAATAAAAAGAGGCTTACATCCTTACTTGCGTGATCTTTCCATCCTCCAAGTATGTCCACAAACCCATCGTTATCATAGTCGAATGCTACTGCTTTTCTCCAACAATATGTCCAGTTAATTTCACCTAAATCAGTTATATTGGTAAAACTGCCGTCCCCGTTATTTAAAAATAGCAATTCTCTCACTCCCCTGGGCAGGAACAAGTCTTTGTCCCCATCATTGTCTATATCTATAAATAAAGGAATTTGCATAAGATGCCCAGTAATACCCGTTTCATCTGTTACTTTGACAAAGGCGCTATCTTGCTGATTTTTGTATAACTCCATCCGTCTGTAATCCCCTACACTCATGCATACATCTGAAAACCCATCATTGTCATAGTCGCCCATGGCCATGAAGGCTGCACCGTAATCAACTAATGGTAAACCCCCTGCATTATCAATTGTTGCAAAAAAAGGCAGCACTACATTAAAAGGCACTACTTGTGTATAGCCGCCCTGGCATGTCAATATTAATTCAAAAGCGATATGTTGGCCAGCGGAGGTTAATTCAGTAAATATTTCGAACGTCCCTGCTGATATCGCTGGAAACGACATATCTCCGAACGGTACCGTATCGCTTAGTATCGTTACAGAGGGGTCGCTGCACGATAATACGCCCGTAACACCAGCTGCATTCGCTAATGCATTTCTTAACTGAAGAGTCAATGAAAACGCTTCTCCCGGTCGTATACTCTCATCATTTAAAGTTACTAATTCAAAGTAAGGCATATTAACACTTTCGAGTGAGTCGAGCATATTAATCCTCCCCGCCCCTAAAAGTCCTTTCTTGCCAGGATTCAAGGAATCTATATTATCAGCCCCTGCCTTGAGAGCTGCGCATATCGCATACGGTCCGCCGTCTGGAAGAGCTGCCCTGAGAAGAGCCGCTAATCCGGCAACGTGTGGGCAAGCCATAGAGGTCCCGGAAGCAACAGTAGTATATGGATCCAGGGCATCTCCCATAGAAGTTCCACTCGCGCGCAATGAGAGTATATCCACGCCTGGCGCCGAAACATCTATCCAATTCCCATAATTCGTCCACCATACCCCTCTATCGCTAGAATCCGTTGCTGCAACAGCGATAACGTTATCGTAACCTGCAGGATACAACGGTGACGAAGTACCTTCATTCCCCGCCGCGGCAATTATCACAATACCGTCCGCGAAAGCGGCATTCACGGCGGCTTCTACAAAAGAGCTTCTGCCGCCACCACCCCAGCTGTTAGATATTACCTTTGCTCCATTCAAGCGAGCGTACTCGATTGCTTTTACAGCATCAGAACTGTACCCGCTTCCGGTAGAGTCCAGAAATTTGAGCGCCATTATTTGCGCACTCCATGATACACCGGCTATATCCTTGCCGTTGTTACCTTCGGCTGCGATTATACCTGCGCAGTGTGTTCCATGTCCTCTATCATCTATTGGGTTAGCATCTCCGTTGCAGAAATCGTATCCATATATATCATCTATATAGTCGTTATTGTCATCGTCGACTCCGGGACTCCCTGCCTGCTCTGCTTTATTCACCCACATATTGTTCCTTAAATCCCTGTGGTTATATTGAACGCCCGAATCAACAACGGCCACAATAATATCTCCTGAATTTCGACGAATATCCCATCCCTCAGGGGCGTCTATATCGCAATCAGGCATGCCCCTACTTGATCTACGGTTGTCTTCTGGGTAATACTGCCCTTCGTTATTTAGGGGCCACTGAACGCCATATTTTGCATCATTTGGTGTGGCTAGCTCCTTCATGATATAATTCGGCTCGGCATATTCAACTTCGGGTCTTTCTGACAATTCTCTTGCTGCTTCTTCTACGTTCGTTCCTTCGGGAAGGGTTATCTTGTAGCTTCGGTAGGGCTCTTGTTCTTTAGGGGACATCTGCGCATATGCCTCTTTAAAGATCTCTTCATCATCTATATTCTCTACCTCTTTATACTTCTTGCCCAGGAACCAGTACCAGCCGCCTTCGTCTCTCTCTAATTCATAATCCTTTTTAAACTTGTTGACAAGAGATGTTATAGGAAACATTCTTTCGATGCTGCTTCCGCCTAAACCGGCTTCTCCTAACACTTCCTGCGGGTCTACCCCGTCTTTAAACTTCACAAGCACCTCTCCTGGAACATATTGAGGGGCCTCGCTGTCTTTATTGTCACCCTTATCAGGTAAAATCATGGAAAATGCGAGATTGGAAGGACTTAAAGAAAGAAGCGTAACAATAAAAAAAGCGCATAGCATAATAGTCAGCGTTTTAGATAGACCTCTACCTTTATTATTAGCTCTATCCCCAATATTCATGGCTACCCCCCCGTGTTAAAAGTTTTGTAAATCTCTTTATTTTTTGAGCAAAAAAAAGCCAGCCTGCCTTTACTATCTTCGGCAGCCTGGCGATCTTAACAAGCACTTTTGCGTTATCGGTACGCCTGGCGGTCTCAATGTGCTTATTTTAGACCCATAGCTTTGCGCCCCATGGTCACCCATGGTTTGCCTTTTTCGCAAAGTACTATCTATAAAGAACGCTTCTAAGAGATGCTAAAGTATGCCCATTTCTCCTTCTATATAAGTATCTACTACATCTTTAGCTTTGTCAATACGGAAAAACTTAACTTTGTTAGTTTAACGGAAAGTTAATATTATGGTGGAAAATTTTTGTAACTATTGCATTTAAAAGGAGTTATGAAAAAATTGGTCTTTTAGTGGAGTTTACCGCGGAGGGTAAGGTAGGCGCGGTCGTAGAGTTTGCCGGCCTCTTTGTAGCTCTCCTTCTCAAAGTAGGAGTCGCCTCTTTTTACCAGGCTCTCGGCCTTATTAAGCCTTCGCTGATCGGCGGCTGGGTTTAAAGAATACCTATCGAGCTCCTTTTTTGTCCGTGCGGCTTTCTTTACGGTATCCTTTTTATACTCTTCGCATTTCTTTTTTTCTTGTGCCTTTCTCTTCTCGAATTTGGCCTCTTCTATTCTCTTAATCCGGCCCCTAACTATATCTTTCTTCTCCCGAAGTCTCTCTTCCCTGGCCTTCTTCTTTGCGAGGCTCTCTTCTATTCTTTTGGTTTCGGCATCTTTTTTTGAATCTCTTATTCCTTTTGGTCTTTTATCTAAAGTCGCTTTGCTTGTGATATACTCTTCTGCGACCTTCTCTGCTTCACCCTTAAGGGCTTCAGGGGTTTTCTTCTCTTTTTCCTTCATTGCGAGCTTTATTCTTTTTTCTCTCTTCTCGGCGGGTTCTGCCTCCTCCTCTTTCTTCTTAGCAAGCTTTTTAAGTTTTTTCTCTTCGGCCATTCTTTTTCTTGCCAAGAGAACGGCTTCCTTTTCGGCCTTAACGCGGGCTTTCTTCTGCGCCCTTTGGGCCTTACACCGCTTCTTTTCTTTCCTTACGCCGTCCCATATTACGGCCTTTTCGCTCCTGTTGAATGCGGTCTTGGCCTTTAGTTCCGCGCGCCGTTTCAATATATCATGCCCTTTACGCTCTTTGAGCACCTTTACATATTCGCCCTTAATCTTTTTAACCGCCTCTTGGTTCTTCTTTTCCTTCTGTCTCTTAAGCATCTCTTTTAACTCTTCCAATCTTTTGGCTGACTCTTCGGACTTTTTCGCGGAGGCCTCTTCAAGCGCCAGGTATATGGCATGGGCCTTTTTATAAACTTCTGCGGCCGCGAGGTGCTTGCCTTCCTTAAACAAGAGGTCGCCTTTTTCTATTAATTCTACGGGATCGGCCGTGCTGGGCTGGGAAAAAGAAACGGCGGCACTAAGAAAAAGGATGCCGCTTATTGCCAAG
>JADHWH010000032.1 GCA_016783555.1 Candidatus Omnitrophota bacterium
ATTAATTTAGGAACGGCGGTAAACGCGAGCACCGCTGTAAGCATAGTCATATCCGGCATAAAGAACCCCATTGTTACACAGACGACCGCTGACTTAGCCATAGAGACGCAGGATGCATCTGACGCTCAAATAGACACAGGCACTGCAAGCGGAGCTGATATTACCGCCGGAGCTCTTACGTCTCCGACCGTAACCCCCGCGTCATACGTTGCCGGCGCGACTCCTAATCATACGATTGCCTTTACTACGGCTAACCCCATTGCGTCAGGCGGCGACATAAAGGTAGGCTTCGATGCGGACTATAGCCTGACAGGATTATCTCAGCCGGTCAGCGTGGGCGCCGGAAGCTCTCATACCGCTACCGTTGTAGCCTCCGGAAACGATATTGTTATAACCTTGACCGAGGCGGTAGGCGCGTCTGAAGAGGTCACTATGATTGTTCCCGGCATAAAGAACCCGACCGTGACGCAGACTACCGATGACTTTACCATATATACAAGGCATACTACAGACGCAAACATAGATACAGGCACAGCAAGCGGCGTTGATATTACCGCAGGCGCGCTTACGTCACCGGCTATAACGCCGGCTTCATACGTGGCGGGCGCGACTCCGAACCATACTATCGCATTTACTACCGCAAACCCGATTGCCGTAAACGGCGATGTCCAGGTAACGTTCGACTCTGACTATGATTTAACAGGCACCTTAGCAGTCGAGAGCGGCAATACAGACGCGACAGTCTCTGCCTCAAGCAACGTGCTTACCATTAATTTAGGAACGGCTGTTTCGGCAGGCCAGGCGGTAAGCATAGTCGTAAGCGGCATAAAGAACCCGACCGTGACGCAGACTACGTCCGCATTCGCTATAGAGACGGAGAACGCGTCTGACGCGGATATAGACACAGGCACGGCCGCGGCGGTTACGATTACGGCTGGGGCGCTATTGAGTTTGTCGGTAACCCCGGCTTCATATGTAGCGGGCGCGATTACTAACCATACCATTGCGTTTACGACTGCGAACCCGATTGCTGTAAATGGCGATGTGCAGGTGACGTTCGACAGCGATTATAATTTATCCGGCACATTGGCGGTTGAAAGCGGGAATACTAACGCGGCCGTTTCGGCCGCGAGCAATATTCTTGCTATTAATTTAGGAACGGCAGTGAATGCAGCTACTGCGGTTAGCATTGTTATATCCGGCATAAAGAATCCGACTTACACACAGACTACGTCCGCATTTGCTATAGAGACGCAGAATGCCACGGACAGCGCCATAGATGCGGGCACAGCCGCGGCGGTTGCTATAACAGCGGGCGCTCTAACAAGCCCCACAGTCAATACCGTTAGCGGCACATATAAGGCAGGCGTTACCGAGAATCGCACTGTCGCGTTTACTACGGCAAACCCGATACCGGTCGGCGGCAGGATAAGGGTAACATTTGACGCGGATTATAACTTGACCGGGACATTGGCGGTCGTAAGCGGAAATACCGGCGCAACAGTATCTGCCTCGAGCAACGTTCTTATCATTACCGTCGGCACGGCGATCAATGCTGATACGGCGGTAAGTATCGTCATATCCGGCATACGTAACCCGACGACGAAGCAGACGACGGACGTGTATTCGCTTACGACGAAGCATTCGGATACGGCGCCCGGAAGCGACATTGACACCGGCTCAACTGCGGCCGGCCATGATATTACCCGATATATTACAGTCACCTCGCCTACGGCTACGAACGAGTGGGGCGTCGCGGATACGACCAAGGTGATACAGTGGGATTCGGGCGGCGCCATTAATAAGGTCAGCATATACTATTCGACGGACTGGAACGGCTCGACCGGCACCTGGACCGCGATTGCGACGAATTTGACGCCGACTCCGACGGCCGGCGGCAACTACAGCGCGTCCGACTCGTGCAGCTACACATGGTCGGCCGGCATACCTGATTTGGTGACAGGTGCTGCGCAGGACCCGCAGACCGACCGCGATATAGCGACGTGGCTCAAGGTCGCCGACGTGGTTTCGGCCCACACGACGGAAGGCGATGCGCCGGATGACGTCTCAGCGGACGGCTTCCAGGTCTGCTATTATCAGGTTATCTGGAACGTGAAGGATATGTCTACGCTTTCGCATCTGTCGAATTTGAACGTTAACGAGGTGAATGACGACTCTCCGCCTTCCAATACTTGGTCTATTACCAATTACAGCCTTAATTCGCCCATAATCAGGAATTATAAATACGATGTATATACGAGCACATTCTCAAAAGAGGCGAACTACTTTGACGGGTCCGAATCGGGCTGGACCGCGGATTCGACTAAGAATATTACGCTGTATCTGGAGACGACCATCGAGAAGCAATGGTTCGTCTATACCAATTATACCTATGATGCGGACAATGACCGGTTGAAGATAAATACTTGGATTGAGAAAGAAGGAACCCTGATGACCGCTCCCACTTCAAGCACCGTAACCATATATGACAGCGCCGGGAATACGGTGGATACACTGAGTTCCTCCACCCATAGAAACGGCGCCTTCTGGATGACCGCTGATACCAGCTCCTGGAGCACTGCCGAGGTATATTTTGCCACAACCAGTATTGTTTATGCCGAGGCTACCTATACGAGCGGGCAGGGCATCTCCATAACCGTGAATAAGGCCCTCTCGACAATCAGCGCCAGCACCAGCGCCATTCAGACGGCTGTGACGACGACGATACCGGCCACGCTTACTACGATTGAGACTGCGGTAACGGCCACCGGAGAGGGCACGATACGCGGCGATATCGCCACCGTCAAGAGCGATGTAGGTACTGTTAAGTCCCAGGTAAGCACAATCAGCACCAAGGTAGGCACGATTAGCACCAATGTCACCGCCATCATGGAAGATACCGGCACTACCCTGCCTGCATCGATAACCGAGACCGCCGAGAGAGGTGTCTTTACGGAAATCCTCACTCGCAACACCACCATAAGAGAGGATGAGACCATAAAGATACGATATCGTACCTCAACCGGGCTTTCGCCCGCGATGACTATCTATGATGCCGATGGCGATGCGCTTACCGACTATGATGGTGTGACGATGGAAGAGATTTCAAGCACCGGTATTTATGAATATAGTATTACCGCCGAGAGCGCCTGGGGCACAGGCGACTTTACGGTGGTATGCGAAGAGAGTTCCAAGTCCTCCAAGGACAGCATGGTCTTAACGGTAAAGGCGTTATACGTCGCCGGCGGAGGCGTAGAGGAGTCCATCGACTCCCTCGGCTACGCCGTAACCAAGGTCTACAGTAGAACCGGCACCATCGAGGACCTGCTGGGGACATCATCCGACGAGGAAGGCGACTCCACCGTATTCGGGATGGTCAATGACCTCGAAGATACCATCGATGACTTAGGACTGACCACCGTGGCTACCGACGCGCGTCTGGCCAAGACCAAGGCCCTCAACGCCTATAACGCGGTCAATGACATAAAGAATCAAGTAGATAATATTGAGAGTCAGGTCAGCGCTTTGCAGAAATTGGTGAGTTATGTAGAGGGTATGAAGGCAGACCTTAGCAGTCTTTCCAAGCGCATATCGGAGAAGCAGCCCGAGGCTATAGTTCCCGAAGCGGCGGAAGAGAAGGGAACGACCGAGGCGGAGCTAGCCGCTATCGCTACCGAAGAGCAGATGAAGGACCTCAATAACAAAGTTGAGGAGCTGACTGCCATGGTCAAGATAATGAGCGAGCTCATGGAGGCCGAAACCGAAGAGCCCGTAGTCGAAGGCTGGTTCGAATCCGAATAATGAAACAAAACAGGTAATACCTATAATGTTTCACTAAAGGGTGAAAGAAGATGAAAGAAAAAGGATATAGGAAATCAGAGGTCGTCGCTGTAATTCTATTTTTAGTTCTCTTGTTCGCGGCCACGGCAGAAGCGGCGGTGAAGCTTAAGGTGGCGGTAGTAAACCCATCTACGACTGTGAGTCAGACTACACTGGTGAAGTTTGACCTGCCTAAAGGCATAGCCCCTGAGCATATAGTTGATATCGGAGATATGGAATTAAAATATGATTTTGGCAAGGGGATTTATTATGTCTCTAAGATGGTGACCTTGGAGCCTGCCCAGAAACTGGTCTTAGAAGTAAAATTACTAGATGTCTGGTCTATTCCTAATGAAGAGCTGACTTTTTTAGGGGAGCATGTCAGCACGCTAATGGAGAAACTGGAAAATACCAAGCATTCCGGAATCGGTGCTACCTTATGTAAGAAGATTAAGGACTCGCTGGCTGCAGTGGCTAAGCTCCAGGAGGAGGCCTCCTTAAACATGAAAGAGAAGATAAATCTCTACTATGAGAATATAGAGATCTTGAACGGGATTAAGGGAGATATCGGCATGCTTGAGAATTTAGTCATAGATGTGGGCGGCGTTGTGGAGGAGAGGGTCGAGGTTCCGGCTACGCTGGCTGTTTCAGTTATAGGTGAAAAAGAGCCTATGGCTGAAGAGGAGACAGTCGAATTAAACGTTAAGATATCCAATCCTTCGGAAAAGCGCAAGCAGATTACGCCGATAAAATATATCTTGCCCGAAGAAATAACCCCTAGACACATCTTAGACTGCAGCGGACTGGAGGCGGCTTATGATTTCAGCAAGGAGTGTTTTTATGTTTATAACGATGCGGTAGAGCTTGAACCTTCAGAGACCAAGGTCTTTACGGTAAAAGTCAGGGATATCTGGAGAATTCCGAAGTTGGAAATCGAAGCGCTAAATAGTCATACTAATAATCTTATGCTGCTGCTGGAGGAGACGGAATATTTCAATCAGGGCAAACTGATAGCGGATAAAATTTTCTTTAATTTAGACCAGATAGCTGAGTCTCAGTCGAAAAAAGTCGAGGTTGCCAGGCATATCGCTTATTATCGTGATAATACATCTACATTAGACCAGACCAGGAAATACGTCGCCCAATTAGAGAAGATAGTCACTCAGTCGGGCTCAAGCCCCGGTGTTACCATAGCCAGGGCGGAGCGGATAGAAGGCGGCGGCCCTGAAGTAAAGAGGCCGACCGGATACGAAGGGCTTAGGTTCATCGCCGAGTCCATATTTAAGGGGAAGGCCCCCACCGTAGCCACCACGTGGAAGATTGTCTTTACCATCCTTGCCTTTATCGGCATAGTCGGCGCCACCTTTTACATCCTCTGGTACATCCAATCCCGCAAATAGCATAGGGGACGTTTCCCTTTGATGCAACATCTTATCCCACAGCAAATTACAAACTGTCGTTTTCCGCCACCATCAGGGCTCCATGTGAAGCCGGCTCCTTGTGAAGGCTTGACAATAGTCAGTTTTAATGCTATATTTATTTAATAGATTTATTGCATATAATCATATTTAATATATAATACTTATTATGCGAGAATTGGTGAAGGATGTTTAATGCGATTATACTTACTCCAAACCGAGTACTTTTTGAAGGCGCGGTTTGGAGTATTTTTTTGCCCGGGGCGACCGGCGAATTCGAAATTCTCGAATTTCACAAGCCGATCGTCAGTTTGCTAAGAGAGGGCAAGATTATTATTGACTGGAAGAAGGAGTTCCCAATAAAAAAGGGTGCTATAGAGATGCAAGGAGACGAACTCGTAGCAATCGTAGAGGAGTAAATAACCAACTAAATAAATAATGCAACAAAACAGGTAATACTTGTTTTGTTGCAGTAAGGTGCGATGGCGGATATTTTAGACTTAGTCAAAGAAGGAAAAGTAAAGAGATTTTTTAGGGCACGCAATAAAGTCGTCTTTAAAGAGGCGGTTTGTCATGTAACTCAGCACGCCGCTGGCAAAGAACCGCTATTTTTAGAGGAAGCAGATCATTTATATGCACTTCATTTGATTAAAGAAAAATCTAAACGGTTTAATTTTGAGGTCTTCGGCTTTGTATTAATGCCAAATCACATTCATATATTGCTTAGATTGGGTAGTGAAAATTTGTCTAGGGCAATGAAAAATTTATTTGAGTGCTACGCTATGTATTTTAATAAAAAATATGAACGCAAAGGACATCTTTTTTGTGGAGCGTACCGAAATGCAATATGTTTTGATGATAGTTATTTACTGGCCGCGTCTTTATATATTCATCTTAACCCTGTAAAAGCAAAAATAGTTAAGAACCCTGCCGACTATAGATGGTCTTCATGCAGTGTATACCTGAGACCAATTTCAAAAAAGACATTTTTAAATAGCCAGTTTATTTTGCAGATTCTCGATAGAGACATTGCCGAAGCACGGAAAAAGTATAAGGAGTTATTAGAGGATTTGAAGAGTAAAAAGATGGAAGATTCGCTAGAAAACCCAAAGGCATTAGAAAATTTTAGAAGTAGATTAGTGGAAACGTTTGTCAAGAGGTTCGGGAAAGCTAAAAAAGAAGATAGAAAAGAAAATTTCTTATATGACCAAGAATTGGAAAGTAAGATTGAAGAATTAAAAAAGAGAAAAAGATTAAGATCTCCCCAAGATATAGCGGCGCGCAAGTTTATTATTGAACAATTGTTAGCAAGGGGTTTTGACATTTCTGATATCGAAGCTAAGTTAGGTATTTCGAGAGCAAGTATCCATAGAACATTATGCTATAATGAAACAAAATAGGTAATACCTATTTTGTTTCATTAGAGGAGTAAGCCATGTTGTTTCAACTTATAATAATTCAGGTAGTGACATTCTTGGCGATTGTGCTTGTGTTGAGGAAGCTCTTATATACGGAGACGGCGAGGGAGGCTAAGAGGTTGAGGGTGCTGAAGGAAGAGACCACCCAGAGGCAGAGAGAGCTTAATGAGAAGATAGAGGCGGCAGAGAAGGCCTATCGGGAAAAGCTCGCCCAAGC
Organism: Candidatus Omnitrophota bacterium; assembly: GCA_016783555.1. GTDB lineage: Bacteria > Omnitrophota > Gorgyraeia > JABMRJ01 > JABMRJ01 > BS750m-G22. The sequence goes on from JADHWH010000032.1 coordinate 6,873, forward strand.
AGAAGAGGAGGTGCGGAGGCTCCGCGCCAAGTCAGAAGAGGAGATGGCCGAACAGCGCAGGAAGATAATCAAAAGGGCCAAAGAAGAGGCCGAACAGATACTGGAGGCGGCCTTAAACGCTAAAGAGAAGATTCGCGAAGAAGCACGGCTTCAGATGGAAGAGAAGATCCCGGCTAAAGTCGTTTTGGTCTTTAAGGAGGTACTTTCCGACGAGGCTAAAGAAATAACCCATAAGGAGCTGGTCAATAAGGTGATAGCCGAGGTGGAGAGACTGGATAAATCGAAATTTAAGGTTGACGCAAAGAAGGGGGAATTGATTTTAGCCTATCCGCTGGAGAGAAGCGAGAAGAATAGACTCGTCTCTTCTGTTTCCGATAAGTTAGGGCACAAAATAGAGTTAGATGAAAAGGAAGATAAGAAACTCATCGCCGGCGTAGTGCTAAAATTAGGAAGGTTTGTAATCGACGGCAGCCTCGAAAACAACCTAAAACATATTAAAAGTTAGTCTAACCCGATTTGGAGCTATGCGGACATTTATAATAATATTGGTAATGTTGGCGACGATATTAGGGCCGTCGGCGGTGGTAGCGGCTATAGGCTTTGCTTCGATTCGGGCGTTGGGCAGGAATCCGTCTGCGGCACCCAAGATACTCCTGGCGATGATAGTGGCGCTGATATTTGCCGAGGCGATTGCTGTGATAGCATTGCTTATAATGTTTCAATTGTTCAGCGGAGGCGGGTGATTTCGATGAGGGAAGGGGTAAGTGTAAAAGAATTCGGGGTGATAAAGGAGATAAAGAAATTCGTCATCAAGATAGAGGGGCTTTCGAATTGCATGGTGGGGCAACTGGTAAATTTCACAGACGATACAAAGGGTTTTGTAATAGGTTTTAATGAAAAGGAAGTATTGGTGCTTTTACTGGGAAGCGGGGGGAAGATAAAGGCAAATGATATTGTCTATTCGGAATGGCAGACCTTCACCATACCGGTCGGCGATAATTTCTTAAGGAGGATAGTCAATTCATTATGCCAGCCTTTAGACGGAAAAAGCCCGGTTAAAGAGGAGGCCTTTTATAATATATTTAGAGACGCACCCAGCGTCTTGGACAGGGTGCCGATAGATGAGATGCTCCAGACCGGGATTAGGATTATAGACTCTTCTATACCCATCGGCAAGGGGCAGAGGGAACTTATTATTGGCGACAGGATGACCGGCAAGACCAGTATAGCGGTTGATACAATATTAAATCAGAAGGATAAGGATGTGATATGCATCTATTGTTGCATAGGACGCGACTACGCCTCGTTCGAGAAGGTGGTAGGCGTTCTAGCCGAGAATGGGGCCTTGGATTATACGATTGTTGTATCTAGCCTTGCTTCTTCCTCTATAGGCGAACAGTACCTTGCTCCTTATACCGCAGCAACGCTGGGAGAATATTTTATGTATTCAGGCCGCGATGTCTTTGTGGTATTCGACGATTTAACCAAGCATGCCTGGGCCTATCGCGAGATATCGCTGCTTTTGGAGAGGCCGCCCGGCAGAGAGGCCTATCCCGGCGATATATTCTATCTGCATGCCCAGCTTATGGAAAGGGCGGGGAGGCTCTCTCCGGAATTGAGGAGCGGCTCGATGACATTCTTTCCCATTGCCGATACCCTCCAAGGTGATATCGCAGGTTTTATCCCTACTAATCTTATCTCTATGACCGACGGCCAGGTCTATCTCAATTCTACCCTCTTCGGCGAGGGCTTTAAACCGGCGATCGATTTGGGGCTTTCTGTTTCGCGTATCGGCAATAAGGTTCAGAGCGAAGCCATGCGAGAGCTTACAAAGGACGTGGGGCTTAATTATATCCAACACCGGGAACTCTTAAAGGCTACCAAGCTTAGGGCGGCCGTCTCGGAAGAGTTGAATTTGCGGCTGAGGCACGGCGAGAAGATAGAACAACTTTTAAAACAAGATAGGTTCAGCCCTTCGCCGATCGCTGAGCAGCTGATTCTATTTTACGCCCTTAAAAAAGGCGCACTCGACGCCATACCCGATGCCAAATGCGAGGATTTTAAAAAGGGCATTTACGCCTTTGCACAAGAGAACTTTCCCGATCTTGTCAAGAGTTTAGAAGAGGGGAAGACCATGACGGCTGACGATCGAAAAAGGTTGAATGAATGCATAGTGCAGTTTTTTAAAGAGTAAACCTTTTAGCCGGTGAGCCAGTTTGTCATTCCCGCGAAAGCGGGAATCCCTGCTTTCGCAGGGACAGGTCTATAGGAAATCATGACGAAAGAATATTATGTATATATCTTAGCAAGCAGGCGAAACGGCACTCTCTATATCGGAGTGACGAACAATTTAGCAAAAAGAGTATACGAACACAAGAATGATTTGGTATCGGGGTTTACGCAAAAATACAAGGTTCATAAGTTAGCCTATTATGAAAGCTACAACGACGTTAATGAAGCGCTTGTTAAGGAGAAACGATTAAAAAAGTGGAATAGGCAATGGAAGATTGAGCTGATTGAAAAGTTTAATCCCGAGTGGCGAGATTTGTATGATGATATTATCAAGTGAATGGATTCCCGCTTTCGCGGGAATGACACGGGGCGGGAATGACAAACCGGCAAACCGGATAACAATGATATGGCGACGGTTAAAGAGATAAAAGAGGAATTGCAGTTTGACAGGGAATTGAAAGGTCTTTTAGAGATGATGAGGGACATCGCCGTCTTTCAATTTCGTACCCTCGAGGGCAAGGGGGAAAGGTTCGTGAGATTTTACCAATTATTGGAGAAGTTTTTCGGGATGGCTAGTCTCAAGAGAGCCCCTCACCATTTTGTAAACCCGCGGACGGATAGATTGGCCATGGTTATGATTACCTCCAACGAAGGTTTTATGGGCGGGCTCAATCTTAAGGTTATAAATACGAGCTTGAGTCAGAAAGGGGCCGAGGATGCAGCGCTTATTATTGTAGGCGAAAGAGGCCAGCGTTATCTTAAGGAGATAGGGAGGGAGTTTATTGGATTTAAAAGAGCGGATTTTGCAGAGAGGTATAATCTCGTTTTGGAGTTAAGAGATTATATTACAAACGGCATAAGAAAAGAAGAGTTCGGAAGGGTAAGGGTCGTTTATCCCAGGCCGCTATCTTTTATGGTGCAGAAGATAGAAGTAAGGGAACTATTGCCCATTGCTAAAGAGTCAGAGAGCCAGAGGGTCAGAGGGGCAGAGTATAAAGGTGAGACCTCGATAATCATTGAGTCGCCGTTGGAAGAGATTGTGGAATATCTGGTAGAGGTCTTGCTACTCCAGAAATTTATGGAGATCCTGGAAGATAGTAAGCTTTCGGAATTCGCAGCGAGGGCTATTCATCTTGAAAAAGGAAGCCGTGAACTTGAGGAGAAGGAGAGGTTGGTTCTCTCCCAATACTTTCGCGCCTATCATGGCCTTATTGACAAGAACACCCGTGAACTTTTCTCTGCACAGCTTATTATGAGGAGGACCTAATCTAACCAGTTTAGAAGATGAGAAGAGGCGAGGCGATAAGATGACAGATGGAAGGGTAGTAGCGGTTCAAGGTCCGGTGGTAGATGTGAAATTTGATGATGCAGAAAAACTGCCAGGGCTTTATGAAATACTAAAAGCCAAGACCTTTGACGGAAAGACCGTTATTATGGAAGTGGCCGAGCATCTCGAGGGAGGAATAGCTAGGTGCATCTCATTGGACAAGACCTTCCATCTCAAGCGGAATGCGGAGGTGGAAGCGGTAAGCCCCCTTTTAAAAATCCCGGTGGGCGATGGTCTGTTAGGCCGGATAATCAATACCGTAGGCGAACCTATCGATAAGAAAGGTAAGATAGTATCAGAAGAATCTTACTGGGTCGAAAAGACCATACCCAAACCTTACCTCAATCCGGACCGGCTGGTAAGGGGCGAAGCGGAGATTTTAGAGACGGGGATAAAGATAGTGGACCTTCTTTTTCCACTGGTTAAAGGGTCAAGGACAGGCGTAATAGGGGGTGCGGGCGTAGGAAAGACTGTCTTGATCCTGGAGCTCATTCACAATGTAGTGACCAGACGCAAAGGACTTTGCGTATTTACCGGAGTGGGTGAGAGGATAAGGGAAGGGAATGAACTCTATTTTGAATTTGCAAAACAGGATATCCTGGATAAAATTATGTTTGCATTCGGCCAGATGAATGAACCTCCGGGGGCAAAATTCAACGTGGCCTTAACAGGGATAACCTTAGGAGAATCTTTAAGGGACCGTAACAAGGATGTCTTATTTTTTATAGATAATGTATATAGGTTTGTCCAGGCCGGGGCCGAGATCTCTACACTTTTGGGGCGGGTTCCGTCAGAGACGGGGTACCAGCCGACCTTGGCCTCTGAGGTGAGTAACTTTCAAGAGAGGATCCGCTCAAAGGAAGGAGGGTCGATCACCGCAATCGAGACAGTCTATGTGCCGGCAGATGACCTGACCGACCCGGCGGTTGTGACTATTTTCAATTACTTAAATTCTATCATAGTGCTCTCGAGGGAGAAGAGCCAGTTTAAGCTCCATCCAGCGATAGATCCACTCCTCTCCTCATCCTCCAATCTCGATCCGACCATAGTCAGTAGGGAGCATTTTGCAATTACTCAAGAGGTTATGAAGATTTTCGCTAAGTACAAGGAGTTGAGGAAGATCGTGCCGATTATCGGAATCGAGGAGCTCTCCAAGGCGGACAGGATCATATATGAACGGGCCAGGAAGCTGCAAAATTTCCTGACCCAACCTTTCTTTGTGGCCGAGGTATATACGGGGAGAAAAGGGGAGTACGTTTCTATAAAGGATACGCTTGCGGGGTGTGATAAGATAATATCGGGAAGGGTGCAGAAAAAACCGGAAGAAGAATTTTATATGATAGGCAAGTTATAGAGCTTATAGAAATAATGCAACAAAATAGGTATTACCTAAAATGTTGCATTAAAGAAAGGGGAAGGGAAGGAAACGAGATGGCGTTGCGATTGGGCGATATTTTGGTTGAGAAAGGGATCATAACGCCTCAGGAACTTAAGATGGCTATTGATGAACAGCAGAGAACGGGAGAGATATTAGGCCAGGTCTTGGTAAAGATGGGTTTTGTGACTGAAAAAGAGATGCTTCAGGCGCTTGCCGAGCAGCAAGGGATACCGTTTCTGGATTTAAAGGACGTAAAAATCGATGAAAACATCATAAAAAAGGTACCTGCTAAATTTGCCACGCATTATAAGATTATGCCCCTTAATATGGAGGAGAACGTATTGACTATTGCCATATCTAATCCGTTTGACATGTGGCCGATAGATGATTTAGAAACGCATCTCGGGTTCAGGGTGGAGAGGACATTGGCTACCACCCAAGATATATTGGAAGCAATAGGTAGGTATTATGGGGTGGGGTCGGAGACCATAGAGGGGATATTAGCCGGAGAGCCGCGCCCAGAGAAAAAGCAAGAGGTGGACCTTGAGGATAATGTGCAGGATTTAGAAAAGATGGCCGGCGATGCTTCGATAATAAAGTTGGTCAACCAAATCCTGCGCCAGGCGATTGATGATAGGGCTACCGATATACACATAGAACATTTTCGAGGCGAACTTGCTTTGCGCTACAGGATAGATGGTGTGCTCTATGACATACAGGTCAGTGAAGATATAAGACAACTCCATCCGGCCATAGTCTCCAGGATAAAGGTGATGTCGGGGCTTAATATTATAGAGCGTAGAATTCCCCAGGACGGCCGGACTAAGGTTAAGATCGGAGATAATGAATGTGACTTGCGTGTTTCTGTCGTCCCTACCATATATGGCGAGAATATAGTGATAAGGATATTACATACAAAGATGCTCTATGACTTATCTGATTTGGGCCTTTCCAGGAGGGCTTATGATATATTGGATGAGCTGTTAAAGAAGCCGCACGGTATCGTATTAGTTACCGGACCGACCGGAAGCGGCAAGTCTACGACTTTGTATGCCGCTTTAAACAAGCTCAATACGCGGGACAGGAAGATTATTACCATCGAAGATCCGGTAGAATATGAACTTAGGGGGATTACACAGATTCAAGTTAATCCCAAGATCGGCCTTACCTTTGCCCAGGCCCTGCGTTCGATGTTGAGGCATGATCCTGATATTATGATGGTAGGTGAGGTGAGGGATTTTGAAACGGCGGAGATTACCATTCAAACCGCACTTACCGGCCATTTAGTCTTTTCAACTTTACATACCAATGACGCAGCCAGCGGCGTAACCAGGCTGCTCAATATAGGAGTAGAGCCGTTCCTGATAGCCTCTTCGGTGGTAGCATTTATTGCCCAACGCTTAGTAAGGGTGCTCTGCAAAAAATGCAAAGAGAAATATGAGCCGAAAAATTCGAAAGATAAGACCCTCTATAGAGCAAGAGGCTGTGAGGCGTGCAACAACACAGGATATATGGGGCGTACAGGCATATATGAGATTCTATTGGTTAACGAAGAGATTGAAAAATTGATTCTGAAAAAGGCATCAGCCAGCGAAATAAAAGAGAAGGCGCAAAAGTTGGGCATGAAGAACTTAAGAGACGACGGTTGGGAAAAGGTAATAGCGGGGGTTACCACGCCTGAGGAGGTTATGCGCGTAACCCAGCTGTAAAAGATAGGCGGTAATCTTAACTTCACATTTTTAACATTGCTAAAAATGTGAAGTTAAGGTAAGGGGTGAGAGATGGGGATTTATATTTACAAGGCGAAGAAGGGGCCGGTAGAGGTCGTGAGCGGTGATATAGAAGCCCCCTCTCAAGAAGAGGCAGTTAATATCTTAGAGAGAAGGGGATTGATGCCGATAAGTGTTGCCGAAAAGGAAGCAGGTAAGCCAGAACCTGTTAGCCGGTTAGCCGGTGAGCCGGTTAGCCAGTTAGACCGGCAAACCGGCAAACTGGTCAACCGGCTAACCATTTCTGTAAGAAGACAAGATGTAGATACGTTTACGCGTCAGTTGGCAAGTCTCTTAAAAGCAGGGGTTCCTATGCTGCGTTCTTTGACCCTTATTTCGGAACAGACGGAGAATAGGGTGTTTGCAAGGGTGGTCGAGGACTTAGAGAAGAGGATAAGAGACGGAGAGATGTTCTCAGAGGTGCTGGCAAGGTATCCGCGCCTTTTCGATAGTTTGTATTTAAATATGATTAAGTCCGGCGAAAAGAGCGGCTCTTTGGATGAAGTGCTGTATAAATTGACGGAACACCGCCAGAAAGAAGAAGAGGTAAGGCGGAAGATTCAAGCGGCGATGGCATACCCTGCTCTTGTACTCATAGTAGGGATAATCACCGTATTTGTAATGCTTACTTATTTTCTGCCGAAATTATCAGGACTTTTTGAGAATATGAAATTTGAGCTACCTTTACCGACAAAGATCTTGATAGGCGTAAGTAGCTTTATGTCCAATAATTGGTATTGGTTTTTAATTGCGGCTTTTTGCTTTTTTGCTGTATTTAGCAAAGTTAAGCCCGGCAGCAAAAAGAAATTTTTATTCGATATAGTCAAATTATATATACCTTTCATAAGAACTTTTGTGATGAATGCCGAAGTAGCTAGATTTTCAAGGACGTTGGGCATGCTTATTAAAAATGGAATATCCATCTATGAAGCCCTAAGGCTGGCTACAAATACGTTAAATAATGAAGCGCTGCGTGACCGCCTTCGGATAACCGAAGAGTCTATTATAAATCAAGGGGCTACGCTCTCCTCCGGCATAAAGAAAGCCCAGGTCTTTCCTAAATTCGTACTCAATATGATAACAGTGGGAGAGGAAGGCGGGAAGTTAGAGGGATCGCTGGACGAAATAGCCAATGCATATGAGAGAGAAGTCGATCAGTCGATAAAAATAATGACATCTCTTATAGAGCCATTGCTAATGTTGGCGGTAGGAGCGGTGGTAGGGTTTATCGTCTTCGCAATGCTTTTGCCTATTTTTAATATCGGCATCTGAGGTTAACTTTACAAAGTCAACCCAGCCCCTGCGTGCAGGGGTTGGGTTAAAAATGTGAAGTTAGGTGATTATGCGGTCGGTTTGTATTGTTATAATTTGTATTGCTATAGTGGCATTCTTAGTATGCGGGTTAGCAGTTGCACAGGATTGGGACCTTTTAAAGGGAAAGCACTTTTTAATATATTATATGGGGGATAAACCCTTCGCGAAAGAGGTGATGGGAGAGGCCGAAAGATATTATAATAAGATTGCCAGTGATTTGGGATATTCCCGTTACGATAAATTCTGGCAATGGGAGGATAGGGTCAAGATATATATCTATAGGACGCGCGAGGAATTTATTGCTTCCGCAGGAGCAATAGGGTGGGCAACGGGCATGGTTAAGTATAAAGAGAAGGAGATATCGAGTTTCAGGCAGAATGAGAGGTTTTTACATTCACTTTTGCCTCACGAATTGACCCATCTCATATTCAGGGATTTTGTCGGCTATGGGGGAGATATCCCATTGTGGATAGACGAGGGAGTAGCTCAATGGGAGGAGAAACATAAAAGAAAAGAGGCGATAAGTATAGTCAAAGACCTTAGCAAGCAAGGAAACCTGATTCCCATTGCCGAATTGACCCGGATGGATATAAGGGTAGAAGAAGACGCTGTCTTGGCACGCAATTTTTATGCTGAGGCAGTCACGATAATAGGGTTTCTTATAGAGAAATACGGTGGTTCGAAATTTACGCTCTTTTGCCGGCAACTTCGAGACGGAAAGGATATGGATGAGGCATTGTCTTTTACTTATCCTAATAAGATACGTAATATAGGGGAATTAGAGGAAAGGTGGATTGAATATTATAGAGGAGGCTAAAGTTATGAGAAAATACAGGAAATACAGCTTATGGCACATCCGCAATAATGAAACAAAACAGGTATTACCTGTTTTGTTTCATTATTGTCGTTATTGTGGGGGTATGAGGTGTGGATTTACGTTAGTTGAATTAATGATTGTTGTTATAATAATAGCGGCGATGGCGGCGATGGTGGTGCCCAGGCTAGCGGGCAGGTCGGAACAGGCCAGGGTTTCGGTGGCTCAGGCCGATATCAGTTCCAACATAAGCATGGCCTTGAAGCTGTACGAACTGGACAACGGGAATTACCCGACAAGCGGCCAGGGCCTGAATGCCCTTCTTTCAACACCGTCTTCGAGTCCGGCCCCGCCGAACTGGAACGGGCCTTATCTGGAGAGGAAACCCGTAGACCCATGGGGAAACCTCTATCAATATAAATGCCCGGGCGTACACAACCAGGCCGGATATGACTTGTACTCAGTCGGAAAGGATGGCTTGGAAGGTACGAATGATGATGTCGGCAACTGGCAGTGAAAATGGCAAAGGTTTTACCCTTGTAGAGACCTTGCTGGCCGTTACCATTCTGGCTGTTGGTATAGTCGGAGTGCTCCGGGCCTACGCCGCGGCGGTTAACGCATTAGAGGCAAGCATGTATACTCAAGAGGCGCTCTGCCTGGCAAAGGAGAAGATGGCTGAGGTTGAAGAGACTGCTATAGAAGAGAACGGAACAGTACCGGCAAAAGAGAGAGGGTCTTTCGAAGGCAGATATAAATGTTTCAAATGGGAATCAGATATAGATACAACAGATCTATTTTTAATAGATTACGAGCACCCCGAAGAGGAACCCAGCAGGGTGTTTTTGAATAAACTAAAGGTAACGCTGACCAATGAAGATGTCAAGCCGGCCAGGAGGTTCAGCCTGGAGACGTATATGGAGAACAGACTGGAGGAGTAAATTGGTTTGCGGGTTTGCGGGTTTGCGGGTTAGCCAGTTAAACCGGCAAACCAACAAGGGTTTTACCCTTGTAGAATTGCTTGTCACCGCCTCAATACTTATGATGATAGGCGCAGCTATAGTCTCAAGCTTTGCCGGCGGACTTAAAGTCCATGAAAGCGTCCGGGATTTCGGCAGAGTGCGGGGGGATGTGCTTCTTTCGCTGGAAAAGCTGGAGAGGGATTTAAGGAATATCCCCCGGATTTCCACTATAGGCTTTAACGGCGAAAAAGGCGAGGTGTCCTTTGCAGGCCTAGTAACTGTTGTAGATACCGACGGGGAAAGTAATACAAGTTTGGGCAGGATATTATATTATCTCGACGGTAAAAAGAAGCTTCTGGTTAAGGAAGAACAGGGCTATTCCCAGGGGATATTAGATATAAAGAAGAAGAAGGGCCGCATATCAGAATTGGCCCCTATAGAAGGCATTGGATTTAAATATTATTATTATGACCCGGAGTTTGATACCTACACATGGAAAGATTCGTGGAAATTGAAAGAGGAGGGGGAAGAAGAGGAGGAAAAAGAGGAAGATATTCTTTTGGGGGTTAAGGTAGAGGTAAAATTTAATGACAGGGGCGAAGAGGTTGCATTTGTTAGAACGGTATTTATGCCCACAGCAGAGAAACCGGCAGTCCAGTGAGCGGGTTTGCGGGTTTGCGGGTTTGCGGGTTAGCGGGTATACGGCCGGCAAACCGGCTAACCGGCTAACCAATAATGGCAGTATACTCATTGTGGTGCTGTGGTCACTTTTTTTCTTAAGCGCATTGGCAGTCGCTATTAGGATATATGTCGAACCCCAGTTAGACTTGGCCGGCAGGCTCAATAGGAAGGCGGCGATGTATTATCTGGCCGCAGCCGGCGTTAAAAGGGCAGTGTTAGAACTTGAGAATGACGAGACAACAGATTTCGATGCCTTGAGCGACCTATGGAGCGACGATAAGACCATACATGAGATGGCGCTCGGAGAAGGTAACTTTAGTGTTGGAATAGTGGACGAAGAGCGTAAGATTAACATTAATAAGGCGTCGAAAGAGATTTTGAAGAACTTGTTTGAAATAGCAGCGGAATTAGACTCGGATGAAGCCGGCGCGCTTGCGGATACAGTGATAGACTGGCGAGACGAGGATGACGACCCCGGTGATGAGGGGGCGGAGGATTGGTATTATTCGACGCTTCATCCGCCGTATTCCTGCAAAAACGCGGATTTTGAGACCATAGAAGAGCTGTTTTTGGTAAAGGGAGTTACGCATGAAATTTTTGATTGCGTAAGAGATTTGATTACGGTCTACGGTGACGGGGCGGTAAATATAAATACGGCCGATGAAAAGGTGCTGCGGATATTAGGCATGGAAGAAGAGTTGGTTGAAAAGATATTGCAGTTTCGCCAAGAAGGCGCTTATGGGACGGAAGAGTATGAAGGTATATTTACCAGCGCCGAACATATAGCCAGCGTTTTAGATAGCGCAATAGGATTGTCTGCTACCGAGATTAACCGGATAAATAGGATATTCGGCATGGGTTTCCTTACTGTAGTTTCAGACAATTTTATGGGAAATTCCATTGGTAAACTCACCGAAATAGACGGAATCGCTTCCGTTACCTTTGTCTATAATCGCAAAGATAAGACCATGAACTATTGGCGCGAACGCTAACTTCACATTTCATGCATTGCATATTTTGTGAAGTTAAGGGTGGGGGATTGGGTTGAAAGAGTCAAGAGTCGTGATAGAGATAGGAAATGACTGGTTAAAGATACTGGAGGGCAAACCCCTCCCTTCAGGAGTCGTTATCACTAAAGCCGGTTTTTCAAAATTGGCTAGTATTAAAGAGCCGATCGGAACGGCCCTATCGACAATCTTGAAGGAGTTAAGGCTTAACAAAAGATCGGCGCTTCTTTGTCTCCCCAGGCATCTGGCCACATTGAGGATTTTGGAATTGCCCTCTACGGATGCCAAAGAGATAGACGGTATTATAAACCTCCAAGTAGGCAAACAGACCCCGTATAAAAAAGAGGAGATTCTCTCCGACCATAAAATAATAGATGTCAGTAGAGAGGGTTTTACTAATGTGATGGTGGCAATAGTCAGGCGCAATATCATAAACGAGCGGGTAACGGCATTACAGAGTGCCGGCATAGAAATAGAGAAGGCAACCTTAAGTTCAGAAGGCCTGTGTAACTGGTTTGACACTGTCTTTATGCCGGGGTTGAAGCTAGAGGCCTCTCAAGCGGTTGTTCTTGTGGATATCGATTCTAACTATTCCGATTTTATCATTTTCAATAGAGGTAAAGCGGCTTTCACAAGAAATATATTAATAGGCGCAAGTCAACTTCCGGGAGATATCCAAAACTGGCAGGATAAGCTGTTTGAGGAGATTAGGCGTTCAATAGAGCTTTACCAAGCCAAAGAAAGGAATATTATTGTAACTAAGCTATTTTTGAGCGGGGCGGGCAAAAACATTAAAGACCTGGTTCTTTTTCTAAATAATAGACTGAGATTGCCCGTAGAGGCCCTGGATCCGCTAAAAGATATACAGCTTAAAAAAGGCACTAATATCATACCAAAAGACGTTTTTGATTCTGTTTCAATCTCTCCATTGCTCGGTTTAATCATGAAGGGTAAAAAACCGGTGCTTGATTTGACCCCAACCGAGGTCCGAATTCAAAAAATGATGGAACAGAAGCGCCGACAGCTTACTATTATGGGCGTATTGGTTGCTTCTATCGTTATGTTGTCCACTTTGCTTTTATTGATAAATGTCTATAATAAGAACCTCTACCTGGAACAGCTGAAGGAGATAAGCGGAAATATAGAGAATGAGGCTATGGAAGTGGAGCGGATGCGGATGAAGATTGGTTTGATACAAGGGCGGCTGGATGCCAAGGGCTCTTCCGTGAATATTTTAGACGAGATATACAAATTGACGCCGCGCGAGATATATCTTACCAGTATTGATATAGAGGAAAAGAAGGAAGCGGTATTGAAGGGGCGCGCCAGTGCCATGTCGCATGTATTTAAGTTTATTACTACCTTGGAGGAATCGCCCTATTTTGAGAATGTGAAGACCACCCACACCACTACCAAGAAGGATAAGGAGAGAGAATTTGCCGAATTTGAGATTATCTGCGCTTACCAGAGGAGACTTTGATGTTTCTTGATAAGCTGCCCAAAAAGGAGAAGTTCGGGTTGTTCATAGCGGTAGTATTCGTTTCTGTGGCGGCTTTGGATAGACTGGTAGTCGATCCTATTACCACAAGGGTTCAGTGGATTAATCATCAGATAGAGATAGCCGAAAAAGAGCTGGAAAGAAATCTAAGAAACATAAACCAGAAGGAAGTCATCGCTGAAAAATACCAAAAATACGTAAAATACGTTAAAAAGGTCGGGTCCGACGAAGAAGAAGTAGCGAAGCTGCTGGGTGAGATAGAAGAGCTGGCCCGCGGCTCAACGGTATATTTGGTTGATATGAAACCCCGAACTTCTAAAGAGATTGATTTTTATAAAGAGTATACCGTAGAGGTTGAAGCCGAAGGCAATGTAAGATCCATAGTACGATTTTTATATCAACTTAACAATTCCACACAGCTCTTGCGCACAGAGAAGCTGCGCCTGACCCTAAAAGAGAAAGACTCTTCCGTTATTAAGGCCACTATATTAATCACGAAAATCCTCTTTCCCTAACGAATGGGTATTTGATAGGATATATGCGGGTGAAAGGCGGGACGGGAGTTGCTGTTATATTTATTAGTCTGATTATAGGACTGGGATTTGCCGTCTATGCAAATTCTCTGGCCGGTGAGTTTATCTGGGACGACCTGGCATTTGTGCGCGATAATAAGTTTATAAGGGACTGGACCAACATAACTAACATCTTCACAAAAGAGCCGACTTGGGGCCTTGATGTGGGCGGGGGAAAAGTAAGGTATAATCTATACAGGCCGCTTCAGTGGGTTACATTCATGGCCGATTATTCCCTGTGGAAATTAAAACCTTTCGGCTACCATCTGACCAATACAGTTTTACATATACTGACGGCGCTGGGTGTATTCTGGTTGATTGCAATTCTGTTCGGCGATCGGCTGCTCTCTTTATTGACAGCGGCTTTTTTTATAGTCCATCCTGTCCATACCGAAGCGGTGGCATATATATCGGGCCGGGCGGACCCGCTGGCGCTTTTGTTTTTGTCCATGTCTTTTATTTTTTATATTAAATATGTCAATGAAGAAAAACCGACTTTTTATATAGCCGCTTTTATAAGCTGCATACTGGCATTACTCTCAAGGGAGAGTAGCCTCATCCTCCCAGCGCTTCTTTTGTTGTATCACTTTACTTTTAAAAAGAGGGTTAGGCCGAAAGTATTTTTGCCGTTTTTGGGCATTACGGCTGTCTTTCTTATATTTAGACTGCTGATGACACGCGTGCTTTTAGTCGGCCGGAGCATACCGGTCGGTACCCTTATAGAGAGGTTGCCCGGCGCTTTCGTAGCAATCGCCGATTATATAAGACTTCTTATAATCCCGCTTAATCTACATATGGAATACGGCAATCCCGTGTTTAGTTTCTGCGATCCCAGGGTCATCGTCGGCATTGCCGTACTTATCCTTTCCTTGACATACGCATTCCGAAGGCGCAAAGAGAAGATTATGTTCTTCTCCGTCTTCTGGTTCTATATAACTCTAATTCCCTCTTTGAATATTTACCCTATAGGCGCTTATATGGCCGAACATTGGCTCTATCTCCCGTCAATAGGGTTCTTCTTGTTTGCGGGAGGGCTTATCCTGTCGCCTCCTCGCCCTGTTAGACCCGTAGGGTCTAACAGGGTGCGCAATAAATACATAGTTATTGTTATTTCGGTTCCGCTGGTTTTATTTTATTCATTTTTGACTATTCAGCAAAATAATTATTGGAAAGGCCTGATACCATTTTACGAAAGGACCTTAAACTACGCGCCGGATAGCGCCCGGCTCTACAGCAATCTCGGAGTTGCCTATAGCGACGCAGCGAGGTACGAAGAGGCATTGGCTGTCTTCGAAAAGGCACTTGAGATTGAACCAAAATTGCTCGAGGTCCACTATAACTTAGGCACGGTATATTTCAATATGTCTAGATACGAAGAGGCGATAGACCATTTCAAGAAAGAGATAATCGTTAATCCCGGTTATTTTAAGGCCTATAGCAATTTAGGGGCGGTATACATCGACCTCGGCAGATACGAAGAGGCGATAGAGATATTCAATAAGACGTTGGAGCTTGAATCGAATAGAGTAGAGGTATACTGCAATCTCGGTTTTGCCTATTATAAACTCGGAAGGTATGAGGAGGCAGTCGCTTCGTATAAAAAGGCCCTGGAAATCGACCCAAATTATCCGAAGGCCTACAATGACCTTGGGATGGTATATCATGCTGCGGGCAGATACCGAGAGGCGATAGAGGCGTATAAGAAAGCTATAAGGCTAAACCCGGATTATGCCGAGATATATTTTAACCTTGGCATTGCTTATGAGGCTGTTGGAGGTAGAAAAGAGGCGATTTCTGCATATAAAAGCGCTATAGAACTAAAACCAGATTATGCTGCTGTGCATAATAATTTGGCGATAGCATATTTTCACGAGGGAAATTTCGATTCTGCCATAAGACACTGCGATAGAGCCGCTGGATTAGGCCACAAAGTCAGCCCCGAATTTCTCGATGCCCTCCAGCCCCACCGCTAACTTTACATTTTCAACATTGTTGAAAATGTAAAGTTATTGTTGAAAATGTAAAGTTAAGGATTTTGATAGGGTAAACTCCTTGACATTTCACATTGACGCATGTATATTATAAGCAAATATAATACTAATTATATATATGGCGCAGATAGATGATTTAAGAAAACAGAGGATTTCCAACCTCAACTCCTTACAGAATAAAGGAGTATACCCTTACGGCCGCAGGTTTGAGACGACATCCAGCATAAAAGACGTAATAGATGCCTTTGG
This sequence comes from Candidatus Omnitrophota bacterium, assembly GCA_016783555.1. Taxonomy (GTDB): domain Bacteria; phylum Omnitrophota; class Gorgyraeia; order JABMRJ01; family JABMRJ01; genus BS750m-G22. The sequence continues at coordinate 22,664 of JADHWH010000032.1, forward strand.
GGAAGGCAAATCCTGCAGCCTTGCAGGAAGGATAATGGCCATAAGGGCCCACGGAAAGAGCATCTTCTGTGACCTAAAGGACTCAACCGGAAAGATACAGTTCCATATAGGCCAGGATGCTGTCGGGGAGGAAAGCTTTTCTATCTTTAAGCTCCTTGACCTGGGAGACATTGTAGGAATAAAAGGCGAACTTTTTAAGACAAGGACAGGAGAGCCGACGGTTAAGGTTTCGGAATTTGTGCTTCTTTCAAAGTCTTTAAGGCCCCTTCCAGAGAAGTGGCACGGCCTCAAGGATATCGAGACAAGATACAGAAAGCGATATCTTGATCTAATAGTAAATGATGACGTAAGAAGAGTCTTTCAGGCGAGGACCAGGATAGTAAAAGAGATTCGGGATTTCCTTGATGAGAGGGGATATATGGAAGTCGAAACCCCCATGATGCAGGCAATACCCGGAGGGGCTGCGGGTAAACCGTTTAAGACTCATCACAATGCCCTTGATATGGATCTCTATCTTAGGATAGCGCCGGAGATCTATCTTAAGAAATTACTTGTCGGCGGGCTTGAAAGGGTCTATGAGATAAACAGGAATTTCAGAAACGAAGGCATATCCCCCCGGCACAACCCGGAATTTACGATGCTCGAAGTCTATAGCGCATATTCGGATTGCGAAGGGAC